>JAOAGB010000038.1 GCA_026415995.1 Thermodesulfovibrio sp.
ATTTTGAAATATTTTAGCAGTTTTTGCTATACTTTCAATCAGCTGGATTTAAGGGAAGAGAGGTGAAAATCCTCCGCTGCCCCGCAGCCGTGATGGGAACGAAAGCCCAATAAGCCACTGAAGATTAACTCTTCGGGAAGGTGGGCAAGTAGGTGCTAAGCCCTAAGCCGGAAGACCTATTCAGCTGGAAGTCTTTGGCTTCCATATTCCTCGCGGGAGGAGTAGCTATGTTTCCGTTTGTTTTTCTTTTAATTCTTTTCTTTCTTATCAATCAAGCATCAGCACAGGAATCACAACTTGAGGAAATCGTTGTAACTGCAACAAGAGTTGAAGAGACAAAAAAAGATGTACCCTACTCTGTCCAGATTATCACTAAAGAAGATATTAAAACCTCAGTGGCTAAAGATGTAGGTGACCTAATTATTGAATCTGCATTAGGTCATGTAAGTAAACAACCAGGAGCCCTCACAACATTTTATCTTAGGGGATTTGAAGTTAGCGGTTTAAGTCCCCTTGATTCAAGAATATTACTGCTTATTAATGGATTTAGAACAGCAACCGCGAATGTTGCTATGATTCCAATTGATGACATTGAAAGAATTGAAATAGTTAAAGGTCCTGCCTCTGTGCTTTATGGTTCAAATGCCATGGGAGGGGTGGTTAATATAATTACTAAAAAGACTACTATAGAAGGTCTTCATGGATATCTCGGGCTTGAAGGTGGTTCATGGCTTAGAAAAAAAGCATCTGGAGAGTTACAAGTTAATAAATATAACTTTGATTTATATTTACAATTAAGTCGCTCTGAAGGAGATGATTATGAGGCTAAAGGATACGGAAGATATAAAAATACCGGCTACAATGATGAAAGTTTATCTTTAAGAATTGGCTATGAATTCCTGAGGGATAACAAAGTCTCCTTAGGATTTAGACATTATCGTGGATGGGAAACAGGCTCTCCGGGTTCTACTCTGTGGCTCACTCCAAAGGATTATATAGATAATTCTCTTGATTCCTTTGATTTAAGTTATGAGACAAAAACATTTAAGGCTGCATACTATATTTCAAAGAGAAGATATGAATATCATGACGATTTATCTGATGGTTGGGGAGGAGTTTCTTTATATAAAACAGATTCACAAGGTATTTCAATTCAAAAGACTTTTAATTTAGATGACCATAGAATAATTATTGGTGGTGAGTGGAATAAAGTAGAACTTGAAAATGAAAACACACCTCCCCCACCCTATCAACCTAAATCAAGATATAATAGTTTTGGAGTTTTTGGAGAAGGAAAATTTTCCATTACAAAAGAGCTAATTTTTAATTTAGGTGCAAGATACGACTACTTTGAAAATGAAATTATATCAACTCCAGGAATGACGATGAATCCCAAGAAAGAAACTCTTGATCATTTTACAGTAAGAGCCGGAGCTTTATATAAATTAACAGATACTTTAACTTTACGTGCCAATGCTGGAACAGGCTTTCGTGCTCCATCACCTACTGAGTATGCTGGAGAGTATATTATATATATAGGAAATCATAGCTTTAAATATATAGGAAATCATAGCCTTAAACCTGAAAAAAGCATAAACTATGAAGGAGGATTGAATTTCTCAAAGACTGGCTTTAATTTAGACTTTGCATTCTTTCATTCAATCTTTAAAGACAAAATAGCAAGCTACTTTGATACAACTTTAAATGCCTATACATATAAAAATTTAGAGAAAGCAAAAATTCAAGGGTGGGAATCAGGTGTATCCTATGATTTAAAGACTCTGTTGTCTCTTAGTTTTTCCCTTGAGCCTTTCATAAATATTACCTACCATACAAAATACTCAGATTCAGATGGAAAACCTCTTTTAGCCACTCCGAAGTGGCTTGGAGCTTTTGGAGTTCGTGCGCATGGGAAAAATTGGGATATAAAAATAGTGGCTAAATATATGGGTGATGAGCATATAAACTACTACAATCCAATTACTCCGCAATCAAAGGTTATTAAAAAATCAGATTTCACAGTCGTAAACTTTAAAGCTCTTTATAGACCAATTAAGGAACTTGAATTGAACTTAGGAATTGAAAATCTATTTGACAGAGCCTATGAGTATGTGCCTGATTATCCGATGCCACGAAGAACCTTTACAGCAGGTATGAAATGGCTATTTTAAGAATTTTTTTAATTTTTCTAATCTTTATCTCTGTGGCTAATGCAGAGCCACAGAGAATTATTTCTCTCGCACCGAATGTTACGGAAACATTATATTATCTTAATGCAGGAGATAATATTGTTGGTGTTTCAGACTACTGTAATTGGCCAGAAAATGTTAAAAATAAAATAAGAGTAGGAGGGATGCTCAATCCCTCCTTTGAAAAAATATTATTCTTAAAACCAGATTTAATAATAATATCTCAGGAGGGTACACCTTTAGAGGTATATCAAAGACTGCTTAATTTAGGGCTTAGAGTTTATGTTTTCAATCCAAAAAGCCTACTTGATTTGCCAGTAGAAATTTTAAAGCTTGCTCAAATTATTGGTAAATATGAAAAGGCTAAAATTTTTGTAAAAAATTTTAATGAACAATTAAAGGAATTTAAAAATATTTTCAATGGGCAAAAAGCTTTGTTTATCATATGGGCTGAAAACTTAACAGTGGCTGGTGATAAATCACATATTGGTGAAATTATGAAAATTTTAGGTTTAAAGAATATTGCCAATAATTCTTATACTTATATTCAACAAAACATAGAAGATATAATAAAAAAAAATCCAGACATCATTTTTATTGGTAGCGGGCATGATAGGAATATAAACAGAGGAATAATAGAAAAACTGAGAGAGACCAATGCTGTAAAGAATGGTAAAGTATACCTTATCAGTGATAAAATATATCACCTAAGTCCGCGAATAATTGATGGCATAAGAGAAATGGTAAATGGAAAAAATAGTTATAATAGCTCACGGAAGCCCTAAAAAAGAAGCAAACATATTAGAAAATTTAGCTGAAAAACTTGCATTAATTTTATGTAAGAATAAACAAGATTTAAAGGTTGCCTATTTAAAACATGGCAAGCCATTAGCTCAAGAGGCAATTCTTAGTTTCATAGAAGAAGGAGCCAAAAAAATAATAATTCATCCTCTTTTTCTATCGAAAGGAAGCCATGTTTCTTTTGATATTCCTGAGATGATAAAAAATTTTAAAAAACATTATCCAGAAGTTGAGCTTTTATGCACTAAGCCATTAGGTGATCATGCAAAATTAGTATATTTAATTAAAGACTTGATAGAAGAAAAGATTAATAAAAATTCATCCGAAATAAAGTCTTAAAATTTCTTTTCCAAAAAATAGAGTTATAATTGCTCCCAAAGCAAGAAAAGGTCCGAATGGAATTTTTCTGCTTCCTGTTCTTTTTAGAATTATGAGTCCGATTATTGCTCCTATAAGGCTACCTATAAATATTGTTAAGACAGATGCTTGCCAGCCTAATAAAGCTCCTACTCCTGCATTAAGTTTAATATCACCACCACCCATTCCACCTTTACTTATTATTGCTATTATTAGAAGGATTCCACCACCCACAAGAATGCCTAAAATAGATTCTTTTATATTAGTAACAAGATTATCAACAGAATGAGGTAAAAATGAAACTAATAATCCAAGCAAAATAAGAGAAATAGAAATTACATCTGGAATGATTTGAAATTCCAAATCAATAAAGGATATTACTATCAAAGATGATAAAAAAAATAGAATAAAAGGTAAAGCAATATCTAAACCGAAAAACATGTAACTTAATATATATAATACACCGTTAATACTTTCAACAATTGGATAT
>JAOAGB010000099.1 GCA_026415995.1 Thermodesulfovibrio sp.
TGATGCCCCAATATCATAGAACCAATTTCTGCAGCCTGTCCTGCTCCTACACGACCAATGAAAACAAGGGCTGTTACAAGGGGACCTATCTCTCTAATTACTGCTATGCCTACGATTTTACCTGTATACATTTTTAAACCAAGTCCGCTTAACTCCGCACTTAGTTGAAGACTAAGCGCCATTCCAACAAAAAGGCATACTAAAGATACAATAAAAACTGATGAGGAGCCTGCGTATTCCATCTGTTCCACTATATCATCAAGATATAATGGTCTTTTAAATATTCTAATAATTGAATTTATACAGAGGAAATAAAAGTTTTGCAGTTCAGCTATTATCTCTTTTATTTGTTTTAAATTTTTCATAGAAAACAAAAATATCTTAACATAAAATTGGTTATAATTTAATAAAATAAATACTCTGGAGGTGTAGTATGGCAAAGAAGATTTTAATGATTGTAGGAGACTTTGTTGAGGATTATGAGGCGATGGTTCCCTTTCAGATGTTAAAAATGGTTGGACACACTGTACATGCGGTATGTCCAGGTAAAAAGGCAGGAGAAACAGTAAAAACAGCTGTGCATGATTTTGAAGGAGACCAAACATATACGGAAAAGAGAGGTCATAATTTTATGATTAACGCAGATTTTGAAAAAGTTAATCCTGAAAAATATGACGCCCTAATAATTCCTGGTGGAAGAGCGCCTGAATATCTGAGATTGAACGACAAGGTGATTGAAATAGTAAAACATTTTGTAACCTCTGGCAAGCCTGTGGCTGCCATATGTCATGGAATTCAACTTTTAACAGCAGCAGATGTGATTAAAGGTAAAACTTTAACTGCCTATCCAGCCGTAAAAGCTGAGATTATTCTTGCTGGCGGTAAATGGTGCGATGTTAATGCTACCTTTTCAAATGCCTGTGTAGATGGAAATATAGTTACAGCACCTGCTTGGCCTGCTCATCCTGAATGGATAAGAAAGTTTTTGGAACTTTTAGGAACAAAAATAAAGGTTTAGAATAGATATTTTTGTTTAGGTCCGCTATCTTTTGGGCGGACCTTTTTTATTTCCAGATATTCTGAAGGAATTTCTTTTAGAAAAGAAGAAGGAGAAAAATTTAAAGTTTTTCCTTTAATAAATCTTTTTTTTGCATGAAGGATTATTAAATCATCCATTGCACGTGTCATGCCAACATAAAAAAGTCTTCTTTCTTCTTCTAAATCTATATCATTGGATAAAGTGTAAGGAATAAGCCCTTCGTCAAATCCAGCAATGAATACCACTGGAAACTCAAGCCCTTTAGAACCATGTAGAGTTAGAATGCTTACGGCATTAAGATTTTCAGGGAACAGATCGAATGGAGTAAGCCCTGAGAGTTCATCTATAAAGGTTTGAATTTGTTCAATTAAATTTCCTTTTTTGTATGTTTTGGCAATATTTTTTACTAAAAAGGTTTCAATCTCTGATAAATCATCGAGTATTCCTGATGATTGAAGAAAATCTGAAAGGGATTTATTTGTAGAGAGTTTTGTAATGAGATCTGAATTAGATAAAATATTTGTTAATTTTTTTGTTAATTGAGATATCCAGCCATCAGAATCTTTTTGTATTGTCTTTATTGGAATACCCTCTTTAATAAAGAAATCTTTTATTATTTTTAATTGACTATTAGTTCTTGCAAGAACAGCAAAACTGGAAAAACTATATTGAGTTTCTTCTTTATTCTTATATAGTTCTGAAAAGTCTGTGGCACCAAGTCTTGCTTTTATTTCTCTTAAAATTATTCTTGCCTCTTCATACTCGTCCTCTACTTCGATAAAAATTAACTTTGATTTTTCACTTTTTAAGGGTTCAATTTTTTTAGAAAATCTTTTAGTGTTTGCTGTAATAAATTTATTGGATGCATTGATTATATTGGCTTGAGAACGATAGTTGAGAGACAAATTTATGAGCGTTAAGTCTTTGAAATCCTTAGGTAGATTAAGAAAAAGGTCAATTTCTGATCCTCTAAAAGAGTAAATAGCCTGATCCGGATCGCCAAAAACGGATAAGTAGCCGTTTTTCTTCAGCAATTTTTTTATTAAATCGTATTGAATTTTATTTATATCTTGAAATTCGTCGATAATTATATGAGAGAAAAGAGGAGGTATTCGCTTCTCTTCAAGTAAACGAAGGGTTTTATCTAATAAATCATCAAAATCAAGAAGATTCAATTCATTTTTTTTATTTTCATATTTTTCGTATATTTGAGAAGTTGTTTCGTCGAGTTCTAAACCTATATTTTTAAATTTTGATATTTTTTCAAGGATTTTTTCTGGATTTTTATTGCTTATAGAAGAGATTATTTCTTTTTGCATTGATTTTGTGCAAATTTTAAAAAATTTCTCTTTTTTGGGAAGGAAGGCTCTTAAAAGCCTTATACATAAAAGATGAAAAGTACCAATGAATGGTATGTCTTCTTTTTTATGCAATCTCTCTGTGACTCTATCTCTCATTTCAATGGCAGCTTTTTGAGTAAATGTAAGCGCAGCTATTTCTTCAGGAGCTATTCCTTCTTTTAAAAGATGAATAATTTTTGCTGTAATAGTAAGAGTTTTACCTGTGCCAGGTCCGGCTAATACGCATAAATATTTGTTAGAGGATTCAGCAACAATTTTTTGGCTTTTATTAAGATTCATAATTAAAAAAGGATGGTCTGTCCTTTAGGCTTCATTTCCTCTGGTTCTCCAAATACTCTTATCTTTCCGTATTCTCCATCATATCCTGGTTCCACAAGAACTTTTCCTGATCTCATCCTCTCAATTGCTTCTGCTAATTTTGAATTTACCTCATATATTTCTGATAAAGCTTTATTCATTAATATTTCATATTCATTGCCAAGCTTAAAAATTGTTTTCATGTATGTGTTTTGTACAATTTTACTTTGAGTAGAACAATTATTAATCTCTGCCATTATTTCAAGCAAAGGAATAATAGATTTATAAGGAAGTGCCTTATCAGGTTTAAATCCTTCCTCACGATCTGATAAAAGTTCGACCCTATGCATAACGCCTACTGTAACCTTTTTACCACAGGAAGGACAGAGATAGTTTCTACTTATGGTTTCCTTAGGTGAAAGTCTTATGCCACAAATTCTATGTCCATCATAGTGATATTTACCTTCCTCTGGGAAAAACTCTACAGTACCTAAAAAGCCTTCCCCAGTTTTAATTGCTTCTGTAATGGCACTATAACTTAGTTCCGTATCCAATAGGTTTGCTTCCCTTCCTATTTTTGATGGTGAATGGGCATCGGAGTTAGAGATAAGAATGATTTTATCAAGTTTGCTTAATCGCCAATTCATTTTTGGGTCTGAACTAAGGCCTGTCTCTATTGCATATATGTAAGGTGTTAACTCTTCAAAACATTCTTCAAGACTGTCAAAGCCCGATTGAGAGCCAAAAACTGAAAAATGAGGAGTCCAAGCATGGGCTGGTATTAACAATGTTTCAGGAGAAATTTCTAAAATGATCCTCATAATTTCCTTAACATCTATCCCAAGAATGGGTCTTCCATCTGCTGTTAAACTTCCTATCTGAGAGAGGGCATGATTAATTTTTGTAGCATCTCTTAATGATGGACAGAGTAATAAAAGATGAATTTTTCTTAGTTTACCGTTTTTCTGATAGATACAGCTTATTTCAGCAGTCAGAATAAAATAGACCTCCCCTTTACATGACTCTGGTACCTGAAGCTTGTAGGGTTCCTTTAATGTAAATAAACCATTTCCCTCCTCTTGCAGTTTTTCATCTATTTCCTTTAGCCATTCTGGGTGAGTAAAGTCACCTGTGCCCATTAACTTAATTCCTTTAATCTGAGCCCACTGCTCAATGGTTTCCAGATTCATATCTTTGCTTGTGGCTCTTGAAAATTTAGAGTGGATATGAAGGTCTGCGTAAAACATAAGTTAATTATAACATTTACTTAGAGAATGTTGAATGAAATTGATGATTTCCAAATGTTCCTGTACTCCCTTATCTTGAATATGTAAAGGTTTTCCAATATAGAAACATATTGGTTTAGAGGGATCAATTTTTCCAAAGTCTTTGAATATCTTACCAACTCCCCATGCATCGGTTCTAAGTGCAATTGGAACAGCAGGTACATTTGCTTTTTTGGCAAGCTTAATTCCTAATGTATTAAATTTGGAGGGTTCAAAATTAATTTCCCTTGTTGCTTGAGGAAAAACTATTATGGATATTCCCTCTTGTAATCTTTTAAGTCCTTCCTGTAAAACTACTTTATAATCTTCCTTGGGATTTTTTCTTGTTACAGGTATGGGATTTAAAGCAGATAAAATCTTACCAAAAAAAGGATATTTTAATAACGAACTTTTAACAACAAAGGTTACTTTAAACTCTTTTCCAATAACAGCTGGGAGCACAAGCGTTTCAAGAGTACTCATATGATTGGCAATAAAGACACAGGGTGGTTTTAAATTTTTTAAATTTTCCTTTCCCTCTATGGTTATTTTGCAGCCCACATTTCTTATCATATCAAGAATTTTTAATCCATCAACAACTAATTCTTCGTAGGAATATTTTCCCTTGCTTGATTTTATTGCACTTAGAATAATTTTTTTTATTACATTTGTATAAAGCCTGAGTGTTATCATTTGATTAGGGGGTCCTTTATTCCAACTTCTTCGAAGCCTTTTAATCTAAAAAGACAACTTGGGCATTTAAGACAGGGGACAGGATTATCAGGATGACCTTTGGGATCGTAGCAACTCCATGTAAGCGAGTAATCTAATCCTAATTCTAATCCTTTTTTAATTATCTCTGCCTTTGTTAGATAAATTAAAGGTGCCTGTATTTTAAATTTGAAGTCGCTTTCAACAGAAATTTTAGTTGCCAGATTAGCCATTTTTTCAAAAGCTTCAAGATATTCAGGCCTACAATCAGGATAACCAGAATAATCCACCACATTTGCACCTATGAAAATATTAGGACATTTGAGAATTTCAGCCCATGCCACTGCAAAGCTTAAAAAAATAGTGTTTCTGGCAGGAACATAGGTAACGGGAATTCCTTCAGTTTCTTGTTTTGGCACTTCAATGTCTGATGTAAGAGCAGAGCCGCCAATTTTTCTTAAATCAAAGGATATAATTAAATGTTCTATTACTCCTATATGTTTAGCCACTTTTTTGGCTGATTCAAGTTCTATTTTGTGCCTCTGATTATAGTCAAAGGAAAGGGCGTAACAGTTAAAGCCTTCTGATTTTGCTATGGCAAGTGTGGTAGATGAGTCTATACCTCCACTTAACAAAACAATAGCTTTCTTCATTTCTTCTCCTTGATTTTGGACTCAGTCCCCTTTAATATTCTTTTAATGTTTGGTATATGTCTAATATATATGATAACAGTAAATAAGAAGGCAAAAAATAAAACTTCATCAGAATAATTTAGAATATACACACTTATAGGTAGAATAGCAAATGAAATAAGAGCTCCCAAAGAGGAAATTTTGCTAAATTTGAATGTGATTATCCATATTAGAATGCTTATTAATCCTGCTAAGGGTGCATAGGCTAAAAGAACTCCGATTGTGGTTGCAACACCCTTGCCACCTCTGAACTTCATAAAAGGAGAGAAACAATGGCCAAGAATTGCACAGGTTCCTACTAATCCTACCAAGAATAAGTTGTTTGCATATAAAGGGATTAATTTGATAACTAAAACAGGAAGGATTCCCTTAGAAATATCTAATAAAAGAGTTATTAAGGCTTCTTTTTTCCCAATAATTCTTAATACATTTGTAGCCCCTATATTTCCGCTTCCTTCTTTTCTTAGGTCAATGCCCTTTGTCTTTCCAATTATATATCCCCAAGGAATAGAACCGATTAAGAAGGCAAAAATACATAAAAGAAGACTCATTTTATGTTCCTCCAGAAATGGAAAAGATACTGAATCCCCGAATATACTGCTACCAAGGTGGCAATATATATTAAAATAAGTCCTAAATCATAAAGATCTATTCCATAGAATTCTTCTGCTAAGAGGAGAAACAGAATTGCTATCATTTGCAAAACTGTCTTTGCCTTACCAGCTGTTTCAGCAGGAATAACTACTCCTCTTGAGAGTGCATAAAATCTTAATGTGGTTATTATAAATTCTCTTAGAATAATTACTGTTGCTATCCATGCAGGGATTCTAACAAGATCAACAAGAATTATAAGCGCTGTAATTACAAGAAGTTTGTCAGCGATCGGATCTAAAATAATTCCTAATTTTGTTATCTGTTTAAATTTTCTTGCCAAGTAACCATCAAAAAAATCTGTACCAGCTGCAATAAGAAACAAAAAGGCACCTAACTGAGGATTGGAAGGCGTTTCTATTAAAAAAATAGGTATAATTAGTATGCGAATAATTGTTAAAGCTGTAGGTAGATTAAAGGTTTTTATATTCATCTACGAATTTATCCAGAAGCCCTTTTGATTTAAGGATTATATCACAAAGTTCTCTTACAGCACCCTCTCCAGCTTTTTTTTCAGTAACATAGTCCACTCTGTTTTTTACTTCTTCATGTCCATCCTGTGGTGAGGCAGAGAATCCAACTCTACTTAAAATTGATAAATCAATTATGTCATCTCCCATGGCTGATATTTCTTCTTTTTTGAGGTTATATTTTTCAACTATTTCGTTAAAAATTTTGAGTTTCTCTCTTGTGCCTTGATGTACCTCTGTAATGCCCAATTCTTTCATTCTTCTTTCTAAAGCCTTAGAATGTCTACCTGTGATTACTGCAATATTTATTCCTGATTTATGTAACATAACAAGTCCGTGCCCGTCTCTCACATTAAAAATCTTAAGTTCATTACTCTCATTATCAAGAACTATCCCACCAGAAGTTAATACTCCGTCTACATCAAGAATCAAAAACTTTATTTTTTTTGCTTTTTCTATAGTTTGATTATTAGGTTTTTTTATTGAATATTTTTGTAAAATTTTTTCTATTATCCCAGTTGTTGAAAATCCTTTTACATAGGGAAGGCTATAGACTTCCTGAACAAGTTCTGCACCCACAATATCTTTAACTTTCCAGTCTCCTCCCTTTACAAGAACATCTGGTTGAAGAAGTTTAATTAGATTATAAGGGGTTTCTTCATCAAATAAAGTGACAAAATCAACCATTTCAAGCGATGCAAGGACTTCTGCCCTTTCATTTTCTGAGTTAATAGGTCTTAGTGGCTTAATCTGTTTGATGGATTTATCAGAGTTGAGTCCTACTACAAGAACATCTCCTAAGCTCTTTGCTTCTTTAAGATATCTTATATGTCCAGCATGGATAATATCAAAACAACCATTTGTAAAAATAATTTTCTTGCCATCTTTTTTGAGCTTTTTTAACGTCTTTTTTAATTCTTTTTGAGTTAGTATTTTATTCATTAATTTTCTCCAGAGCTTTTTTCAAAATCTCCCTGTCACTTTTATATGTGAGTTTTTCTAAAGACTCTTGAGGACTAAACCATTGAGCAGTATCAACTTCCCAGTCTGGATTAATTTCACCACCTTTATATTTAACAAGAAAGTATTTTACTTTTTTAAAATATTTCTCATTTTCATAAATAAACCAATAAGATACCTCTCCCACTTCATCAATTATTTCACCGTCAACTCCTGTTTCTTCTTTTATTTCTCTTAAAGCAGCTTCTTTTGGAGATTCCTCCTTTTCAATAATACCCTTTGGAAGAGACCAAACTTTACCACTCTTAGTTGCAATTAAAAGGATTTTTAACTTGCCTTCTTCAAATTTATAGACAACTCCTCCTGCTGAAAAGGCTCTTTTCATTTTCCAAAAGGCGTCTTTTCAGGATTAAAAAGTCGTAAAATATCATTGTAAAAAGCAAGCATCATAAGAGCAATGAGGAAAGCAATTCCTATTTTTTGTGAAATTGTAATAAATTTCTCGCTTAAAGGCTTTCTTCTTATGCCTTCTATCATGAAAAACAGAATATGTCCTCCGTCAAGGACAGGAATTGGTAAAAGATTTAAAATACCAAGATTAATGCTTATTATTGCGGCAAAACTTAGAAAGCTTACTAAACCTTGCTCAGCAGTTTTACCTGCAGCCTGAAATATAAGTATTGGTCCACCAATAACATCTGTTGATACAACTCTTTGGAATATTTTTACAATTGTTAAATAAGTAAGTTCAACAATTTCATAGCACTTCTCAAAAGATTTATTAATTGCGGTCAGAGGGTCTTCCTTTTTAATATAGACTTCATCGGAGGGTTTTATGCCAATCTGACCTACAAAAATTTTTTCTCCAAAGAGATTTTTTGTCTCTTTTTCTTGAGGCTTTATAGCAAACTGAATTATTTCACCTTTTCTGTCTATTTTAAGATTAAGGGTTCTATTTGGATTTTGCTGTATGAATTGAGCCATTTCAAACCAATTAGTAATTTGTTGACCATCGATTTCTATGATCTTATCTCCTTTTTTAAGTCCAGCCATATATGCTGGAGAGTTTTCCATAACCTCTCCTATAACAGGCTTAAGAACGGGAACTCCATAAACAAATATTATCCAAAATAGAAAGATTGCTCCAATAATATTAAAGAGAGGCCCTGCAAGAACAATGAACATTTTTTTATGTACTGGTTGATGTTTGAAAGATCTCTTTTCATCAATTGCCTCATCTCCTGCATCCTCTCCATACATCTTTACATATCCACCAAGAGGTATGGCACTTAAAAGATATTCTGTTTCCCCGATTTTTTTGCCTAATATTTTGGGACCGAATCCGATCGAGAATTTAAGAACTCTAACACCACTAAGCTTGGCAGCTAAGAAATGTCCAAGCTCGTGTATGAATATCAGAAAACCAAAGAGAATTATTGCATAAATAAGACTCATTATCCTATCTCCTTTTTTGCCATTTTTCTTGCCCAACTGTCAGCTTCAAGAACATCTTCTATGCTGCTGATAGGAAATACCTTGTGGGCATTCATGATTTTTTTAATTATTTTGTATATACTATTAAATTTTAACTTGCCTGCGAGAAAAGCTTCAACAACTACCTCATCTGCAGCATTTAAAACAGCTGGCATACTTCCTCCAGTTTTTAAAGCTTCATAGGCAAGGTTAAGACATGGGAATAAATCTGTATCAGGCATTTCAAACTGTAAATGGTTTGTCACCGTCCAGTCAATTGGTTTAACTATATCTGGCAGTCTTTCAGGTAATGAAAGGGCAAGAGCAATTGGTGCTTTCATGTCAGGATTACTCATCTGTGCAATATATGTCCCATCAATAAACTCAACAAGACAGTGTACTATGCTTTGTGGATGAATCAGTACACCAATATTTTCTGCTTTAATATCAAAAAGATAGTGTGCTTCAATTACTTCAAATCCCTTGTTCATAAGAGTTGCAGAATCTATTGTAATTCTCTTTCCCATCTTCCATTTCGGATGATTTAAAGCCTCCTGGGGAGTAACATTTTCTATATCATCTTTTTTCATACCTCTAAAGGGCCCCCCCGATGCTGTGAGCCAAATTTTTTTTATATAAGGTTGATTGCAACCATTGATACACTGAAAAACAGCACTGTGTTCACTATCAACAGGTATGATTTTAGCGGAGGTTTTTTTAGCTGTTTTTTTGATAAGTTCACCGGCCATTACAAGACTTTCTTTATTAGCAAGGGCTATGGTTTTCCCAGCCAATACTGCTTCAAAGGTTGGAAGAAGTCCTGCAGCACCTACTATTGCAGAAAGAATAATGTCTGCTTCTGTTTCTTTGGCAAGTTGGCAAATTCCTTCTGTACCATGCATAATTTCAATATTTTTTATTTTCTTTTTAAGTTCATTCCAGGCTTTTTTCTCATAAACTGCCACATATTTTGGTTTGAATTCCCTAATCTGTTCTTCAAGTATATTTATGCTGCTTCTTGCTGCCAGCCCTATGACTTTAAATTTATCGGGAAACTTTCTTATTACATCGAGAGCACTTTTTCCTATAGACCCTGTGCTACCAAGTATAACAATCCTTTTCAATTAGTCCTCCTATATAAATCTAATCCCAAAATAAAGCAGTACTCCCGCAAAAAGCATAGCATCTATTTTATCAAGCACTCCTCCATGTTCTGGAAATAGAAAACTGGAATCCTTAATTCCCGCATCTCTTTTAAACATCGATTCTACAAGATCTCCTAATATGGATACAAAGCCAATTGTAAGCCCGATTATAAAAAGACTTGATAGGGATTTGTCTAACAATAAATAGCCAATTAGTAAAGAAGTAGAAATTCCCCCTGCCAATGAACCGTATGCTCCTGCCCATGTTTTTTTAGGACTTACTTCAGGATACAATTTGCTTTTTCCAAACCCTTTGCCAATATAATAGGCAAAGCTGTCTGAAGCCCAAACCACTGCATATAGATATATTATCCATTGCCATCCTTCTTGTCTTAGAAACCAATGAAAAGACAGCAAGGTTGGAATATACAGAAGTCCTACAATTAGAGGAGAGATTTCCATTAATGCATTGTCAGGTTCTTTTTTTATAAATAGACGAAATAAAGTTATTATTATAAAGCTTACAGAATAGTAATATATTGCAAATTCCCAATAGAAACAGTTAAACAAAAATATTACTGTTGATAACACAACCCCCAATACAATAAAAATGTTTAAGGCTTTGTACATTCTTAAAAATTCCCACATGGCAACTATATTTACCAATGTGAGAAGTATTAAGAAAAAATATGGTGGTAGCTTGACAATAATGAGTATTAAAATCGGAATAGCTATTAAAGCAACGAAAATTCTTTTTTTATGTCCTTGCAAATTCACTTACCTTTCCAAATCTCCTTTGCCTTTTCTGAAAATCAAGTATAGCTTCTGTAAATTCATCATCTGTAAAGTCAGGCCATAGGGTCTGGGTAAAATAAAACTCTGAATAGGCAGACTGCCATATAAGAAAATTACTAAGCCTTTGCTCTCCAGAGGTTCTTATTATTAGGTCAGGCTCTGGAATTTCTGCTGTATCAAGAAAAGAATTCATAGTATCTTCATTAAATTTTTCAGGTTCAATATGTTGTTGAAGTGCTTTCTTGACTGCTCTAATAATCTCATCTCTACCAGAATAACTAATTGCAAATTGGGCTAAGAGTTGTTTACAATTAGCCGTAGCTTTTTCAGCTTCCTCTATTACAAATAAAATATTGTCAGGTATTAGACTACGATTTCCTATCATTTTAAATCTTATTCCCTGAGAGATAAAATTATTGATTTCCCTTTTAAGATGATTTTGAAGAAGTTCCATAATTATATCAACTTCTTTTTTAGGTCTTTGCCAATTTTCTATTGAAAAGGCATAGAAAGTAATAACATTTATCTTTAGCCTAAGAGCAGCACTAATGATCTCTTTTACTTTTTCTACTCCTCTTCTATGTCCTTCATAACGGGGTAATCCTCTTACTTGAGCCCATCTTCCATTCCCATCCATAATTATGCCAACGTGTTTTAGAATTCTGCTCATGTTTAATATTTGAATGACAAAATATGAAGAAGTGTTTCAAAGGGACTTTCTCCCTGAAGCAGCCTTCTTGGATTAAAACCAAAGGGAGGCTTTACGAGTACAAATAATTTATCCGATGAAACAGCGTAATCGAGTATTTCACCTGACATTTCTTCTGTGATATCAGTTTGTTCAATTCCAATTCCTGTCCATTGAAGTAGTTGAAGCTTTGAACTTCTATAACCAAAAGTTGAAAGATTAACTAATCCCAAGAGAGGTTTCTTATCGATTACGATTACACCATTACTTAGCGGTTTGATTCTACTTTGCACTTTCCATTTTCCGAGGCTTAGCATAGATACACCAGTTTGTTTTTCATACTGCAGTCCAAGACCCATTGATTCAGTTGAACGCCAGAGAGGAATGCCTTTTTCGTTGTATACTGCCAGTGAACCATCCTCTTCCCATTTGAATATAGAATTACCAAGGGCATAAAAATCGTAGATGTTTGCATTTATTGGCAGTTTAAAGGTTTGTAATTTGTCATATCCTGCTTTTAAAGGCTTTATATAAAATATTTCTCCCTCAAATCCCAATGACTGTGAAAATGCTTGTGCAATAAGTTTTCCATCATAAATTCTTAAAAACAAATCGTCAATTCTAAAGTCTTCTACAAACTCACTTTGTTTCCATTTTATTATAGAAGAAATTATTCTATTGTCTTTTTTTATTGTTATTACTATTTCATCTTTACCATCCCTGTCAATGTCTCCCGTGTCAAACCAAAGAATATCTCCACTTATAGGTATTAGATAATTACTTTTAAGTTTGAGATCCACATCTATAAGATAAAGACTAATTTCGCTATCAGAGGCTATTAAAATCTGATTAGGACTTATGCCATCAAAGTTACCAGTAGATATTCTATTAATACTTCTTGAAAGTCTGTAGGAAAGTAGTGTATGCCCCTCTGGAACTATTAGTGAAGCATACTTTTTTCTTAACTCAGTTAGAGCAGTAGGTGTAAGTTCTATATCAGATTTCGATAGAAGTTTTTTATCTTTTGTCCAGTAAATCTCCTGAGAAATTTTTAAATTACCATCGGTTTTTGAAGGAATAAGTATTAATAAAATATCTGCGCCCTTATTGTCTTTTAAAAGTACTTCCTTATTATCAATGTTTACCGGTGCATCAATAAGCTCAAATCTCTCTGTCTTTTTTAATTCTCTATAATATGCCTCACCAACTGCCCATTCAGTATTTGTTTGGGCATAGAGAATTTTAATTTTTGATTTAGGTATTTTAAAAAGAATCTGATTACTTTTTGTTTTTAAATCCCCTTCAAGGATAATTGCACGAGAAAAATTATTCTCTATGCTTATAATTTCAGCGAAGCCGATGATTTTTTCAGACTTACCAATAACTTGTTTTGTAACAGGATGAATTAGCGGGACTGTTTCTTCAAAAAGAATCACTCTTTGTCCCTTTTTTATGCCGTCTTTTAAGCCTTTATCTAAAATTAAAAAATCTG
>JAOAGB010000025.1 GCA_026415995.1 Thermodesulfovibrio sp.
CTAATGGACGGTAGGGGAGTCGAACCCCCGACCTCCAGAGTGCGATTCTGGCGCTCTCCCAGCTGAGCTAACCGCCCAATTTGTTTTATAATATCATATTTGAAAACTTTTAATGGAGGGATAAATATGAATTGGCAGGAAATTAAGAAAGTCGCAAAAGAAAAGCTAAAGCCCTATTGTCGTGTATGTCCTATTTGTAATGGAGTGGTATGTTCAGGAGAAGTGCCCGGCATGGGAGGAGTTGGCACAGGCTCATCTTTTAGATCTAATATTGAAGCTTTAAATAAATACAAACTAAATCTTTCCACAATACATGAAGTGAGAGAACCAGATACAACTCAAGAACTCTTTAATGAAAAATTATCTTTGCCAGTCATGGCAGCTCCTATTACAGGTACTCCATATAACATGGGAGGAGCAATAACTGAGGATGTTTACTGTGAAGAAGTTATAACGGGTTCAATTATGGCAGGCACAATCGGATGGACAGGCGATGGTGCTGACCCTTTAATGTATGGGAGTGGAATTGATGCAATAAAAAAGAACAATGGCAAGGGTATTCCAATTATAAAGCCAAGGGCACAGGATGAAATAATCAGAAGAATAAGACTTGCTGAAGAAGCAGGTGCAATTGCTGTAGGTATGGATATTGATGGCGCAGGATTAATCACTATGGCATTAAAAGGACAGCCAGTTAGTCCTAAATCTCCAAAGGAGATAGAAGAAATTGTTAAGTCTACCAATCTTCCTTTTATTCTAAAAGGCATTATGACATTAAAAGAAGCAGAGATTGCCTATGAATTAGGAGTCTCGGCTATTGTAGTTTCAAATCATGGAGGAAGAATTCTTGACCATACTCCAGGAGTTGCAGAGGTTTTACCGGAGATAACAGACAGGTTAAGAGGTAAGATAAAAATAATAGCTGATGGAGGTGTTCGAACAGGTGTTGATGTTCTCAAACTTTTAGCATTGGGAGCTGATGCAGTTCTTATTGGAAGACCTGTAATTATTGCTGTTTTTGGGGGAGGTAGAGAAGGCTTAAGGATTTATTTTGAAAATATTAAAAATGAGTTAAAACAAGCGATGCTTCTTACAGGAGTTAAGGATGTAAAAAATGTTAGTAAAAATATTTTAAGATTTTAGCTTGTGTTAAAATAGATTATAAAAATGTTTGAATTTTTGAAGGGAAAAATTGTTTCTTTAAAGCCGGATAAACTGATAATACAGGTTGGTTCAATAGGTTTTGGAGTTAAGGTTCCTTTAAAAATAAATCAATTTGTTAGAAACGGAGAAGAAATTCAAATCTATACTTCTGTTGCTTTGAAGGAGGAAACAGTTGAAATTTATGGTTTCTTAGAATTATATGAAAAGGAGCTATTCGATCAGTTAATTAAAATCTCAGGTATAGGACCAAGAACTGCTATGAATATTATTTCTACCTATGACGTAGAAAGTTTACAGAATATCATTGAAAAAGAAGACACTAAGTCTTTAAGTAGAGTACCAGGTATTGGTAAAAAGACTGCACAAAGAATTCTTCTTGAATTAAAAGGAGTTTTACCTACTTTAAAATATGAACAAGATAGAAGCTATGAAGATATACTTTCAGCTCTTATAAATCTTGGTTATAAGAAAACAGATGCAAAGGAGGTACTGGAAAGAGTTTACAGTAAAGACAAAGATGAGGCTTCTATTATAAAGGAGTGCTTGAATCTTTTAGTGAGTAAACATGCAGAATAATGAAACCTTAGATATAACTTTACGACCAAGAACTCTAAAGGATTTTATTGGGCAAAAGAAAATTAAAGAGAATATTGAAGTTTTTATTAAAGCAGCAAAAATAAGAGGAGAACCGCTTGATCATGTTCTCTTTTGCGGTCCTCCAGGACTTGGGAAAACAACTCTTGCCACTGTTATAGCTAATGAATTAGGAGTTAACATAAAAAGCACCTCTGGTCCTGTTCTTGAAAGAGCAGGGGATGTTGCAGCAATTCTTACTAATCTTTCTGATAGAGATATCTTATTCATTGATGAAATCCATAGATTACCTCGAATGGTGGAAGAAATTTTATATCCAGCCATGGAAGATTTCAATCTTGATATAATAGTTGGACAGGGACCATCTGCCCGTTCTATTAAAATTAATTTACCCCGATTTACTCTTATAGGTGCTACAACACGCACTGGGCTTATTACTTCACCCTTAAGAGACAGATTTGGAGTTGTTTTTAGATTAGAGTTTTATCATCCTGAGGAACTCAAAGAGATTGTGATAAGGTCTTCTAACATACTTGGCATATCGATTACAGAAGAAGCAGCTATAGAAATTGCAAGAAGATCTCGTGGAACTCCGAGAATAGCTAATAGACTTTTGAAAAGAATCAGAGATTTTGCCCAAGTCAATAAAAAAGAAACTATAGACTTAATGATAACTAAAGAAGCACTCATTGCCATGGATGTAGACGATTATGGTCTTGATGATATGGATAGAAAAATTTTGCTTACCATCATAGAAAAATTCAATGGTGGACCAACAGGAATTGACTCTATTGCTGCTTCTTTAAGAGAAGATAAAGATACAATTGAAGACGTTTATGAACCATATCTAATGCAGGAAGGATTTATTGAAAGGACTTCACGAGGTAGAATCGCAACTCGTCTCGCCTATGAAGTATTGAAAAAGAAATTTCCAGAAAGGCTTTTTTAATTATGAAAATATTATTACACACATGCTGTAGTAATTGTGCCATATATCCATTAGAAGTCTTAAAATATAAAAAGTTTGAAGTTACTTTATATTGGTATAATCCCAATATCCATCCTTACACAGAATATAGATTAAGATTAGATTCATTAAAAAAACTTCAACAATTATGGAAACTGGAGATAATTTATAACGAAGATTACAGAGAATTTTATAAATTTATTAGAATGATTTCTGGAAAAGAAAAAGAAAGATGCTTAATTTGTTATAAATTAAGACTTGAAGAAACTGCAAGAAAAGCAAAAGAGTTAGGATTTAGTCATTTTACAACAACTTTATTAGTAAGTCCCTATCAGAATTTTGATAAAATAATAGAGATCGGCAGAGAAATCAGTGTAAGATTGGGAATTAACTTTCTTGAGGAAGATTTTAGAAAGGGATTTAAAAAGGGAATGAATACAGGTAAAGCTTTAGAGTTGTATAAACAGAGATACTGCGGCTGTATTTATTCAGAAGCTGAGAGGTATTTAAAAGAAATAAGTTATGAATGAGATAGGAAAATTTCTCGTTATATTCGGATTTATAATTATTCTTCTTGGTTTTCTATTAACTTTTGCAGGGAAAATTCCTCTTATTGGCAAACTTCCAGGTGACATAGTTATTGAGAGAAAAAACTTCATTTTATATTTTCCGCTTGGTACTTCCATTTTATTAAGTATAATTATTACTTTGTTATTCTATCTGATAGGTAAAAAATGATTTTTCTAAAAATGATATTAAGAATAATATTTTTATTCATTACTATTATAACCTTTATATCAAATGTTTACTCAATTGAAAATACAGGAAACTCATATATAAGGGTGCTTATAGGAGATATTAGACCTTCCAATAAAGAAATAGACAAGGTGAAAAAGGTCTCTGCCAGAGTACTTGTAGGTGCTTCAACTTATCAGGGAGCAATAGAATTATGGAAAGGCACGGATGGATATTTCTTAATAAATGTAGTTGATCTTGAAGATTATGTAAAAGGAGTTGTTGCTTCAGAGGTAGGAATTCATTGGCCCCTTGAAGCACTTAAGGCTCAAGCAGTTTTAGCACGAACCTATGCAGTTGCTCATATTGTTAGAAATAGAGAAAGGAATTTCTATGATGTAACTTCCTCCGTTTTTCATCAAGTTTATAAAGGAGAAGGCGGAACGGAAGACGTAGATAGGGCTGTTAAAGAGACTAAAGGAGAGATATTAACTTATAATGAAGAACCTATTATGGCATTTTATCATGCCTGTAGTGTAGAAAGAACAGAAGAACCGAAGGAAATTTTTGGACGAGAATATCCATATTTAAAATCCGTGGAAGTACCTTTTACTCCGTCTCCATACAATTTTTGGGAAAGAAAAGTTCCGTTTGAATTGCTTGAAAAGGTTTTATCAATGGATAAAATAACAAACGTTGAAATAGCAAGTTATACGGATACGGGCAGGATACGAGAATTTAAATTCTCTAATGGTAAAAAGGCAAAGGTAATAAAAGCAAATGAACTAAGAAGATTACTAAAATGGACGGTTCTTCCAAGTACAATGGTAACAAATATAAAGGTTGAAGAAGATGGGATAATTTTTGAAGGTAGAGGTTATGGACATGGAGTTGGAATGTGCCAGTGGTGTGCTTTTCAAATGGCTCAAGAAGGTAAAAATTACAAGGAAATTCTTCAGCATTTTTATCCCGGCACTACTTTATCTAAAAAATGAAATTAATTGACCTTGAATATACTTTGCCAACAGAATTAATCGCACAACAACCTCTTAAAGAAAGAGATAAGGCAAGAATGCTCGTTTTACATAAACATTCCGGGAAAGTTGAACATCGAATATTTTTTGAGATAGTCGAATATCTAAATAGTGGTGACATATTAATAATAAATAATACAAAAGTGATTCCTGCACGATTAATTGGTAAAAAAGCAACAGGAGGCAAAATAGAAATTCTTCTTGTGAAAGAAAAACAGGAAGGTAATAATACAATATGGGAAATAATGACAAAAGGAAATTATGAGGGTAAGATTATTATTGATGATAGAGAACTTCTTATTAGAAAAAATTCAGATGGCAAAGAGATTATATTTTTAAATATGGATTCTAATTCTGTAAAAAGTTTTATTCATGAAAAGGGATTTATGCCTTTGCCACCATATATAAAGAGAAAGCCTGATAAGACAGATAAAGAGGATTATCAAACAGTTTATGCAAAACAAAACGGTTCAATCGCAGCTCCAACTGCCGGTCTTCATTTTACCGAAAAACTTATTGAAAAAATTATTCAAAAGGGGGTTTTAGTAAGAGAGATTACACTTCATGTAGGCATTGGAACTTTTAAAATGATTAAAGACGATTTAGAAAAACATAAGATGGATTCCGAGTATTTTGAAATAGATAAAAAAGTTTTAGATGATATTTATAAAGCTAAAAAATTAGGAAATAAAGTTTTTTCTGTAGGAACAACTTCTACAAGAGCCCTTGAGGGATGGGCATCAGGTATATTTACAGATATGGGTTCCAATAATGATAAAATCAGAGGCATGACAGATATTTTTATATATCCTGGATATGAATTTAAAATTGTTGATGCTTTAATTACAAACTTTCATCTTCCCAGATCAACCCCTCTCGCTCTAATTTATGCCTTTTGTGATTCCCATAAAGTAAAAAAAGCATATGAAGAAGCTATACAGAAAAAATATAGATTTTTTTCCTATGGCGATGCTATGTTAATCATATGAAACAAAAAGGAGAAGAATTAATCGTTATGAGTAAAAAAATGTTTTTTCTGATTTTAGCAGGATTATCTGTAATAGGTATTTTACTGGGATTTTCTATCGGATATATTACCGCTCCTGTTAAAGAAGTTAAAATCCAGAAGACTGAAGAGACAGATAAAACTGTCCTGCCAACTACAGTAGAAACAGCTTTAGCAAAGAAACAGGAACCGTTAACTCCACAAAATGAGCCTAAAAAAGAACAGCTTGATCAAATTCAGCCTGAAGAAAAGAAAGCTAAAGAAGTAGAAATACAAATAGCCAAAAAAGATGAGACAAAACAGACTAAGGAAATAGAACTTCCTCAAAAATCAAAAGAATTAGAAAAAATTGATAATAAAACACCTAAGAAATTAGTTAAACATCAAACTCACAATTTTTATACAATTCAAGTTGGTGCCTTTTCTGATAGTTCCAATGCAAAGGCTTTTATGGACAAAATTAAAAAAGTTGGATATAAAGTTACTTTATCAAAGGAAGACATGTATAAAGTGAGGGTAGGGAGATACTCAAAGTTTTCTCAAGCCAAAAAGATTTCAGAAGAATTATCCTCTAAGGGATTTGAAAATTTTATATTAAAAATAAGAGAAACTTCTAAAGGAGGGAAAAAATAGCACGCATATTAGAACTAAACGAAGAAAAGGAATACCCCTTTATTCATGGAGGGTTAGACAAAATATTTAAACTTATAGAGGACGTATTGAATGTTACTTTAAGTATTAGAGGAAACAAATTAATCATTCAAGGTGAGGATGAAAGGGATATTGAACAGGCTGAAAAAATAATAGAAGAAATAAGACTTGTTAATAAAGAAGGATATGTAGTTAAACCAGAAGATGTAATACACTCAATTCAAGGCTTAAAAGAGGGAAAACCTGTTTCAATTCTTGGGCTATTTAAAGGTGGAATTCCTATCCCTTCTAAGAAAAGAGTGATTATTCCAAAAACGGAAATGCAAAAACATTATATGGAGGCAATGTTAAGATATGATATAGTTTTCGGTATAGGACCAGCTGGAACTGGTAAAACATATCTTGCCATGGCAATGGCAATTCATTTTTTGCTTAATAGAATTGTATCAAGAATTGTTCTTGTGAGACCTGCTGTTGAAGCAGGAGAAAAATTAGGATTTCTTCCTGGTGCTATAGAAGAAAAAGTTAGCCCCTATCTAAGACCACTATACGACGCACTTTATGATATGCTTGATCTTGATCGAGCCTCTAAATTGATTGAAAAGGGAGCCATAGAGATTGCCCCGCTTGCTTTTATGAGAGGAAGAACTTTAAATGATGCTTTTATAATTCTTGATGAGGCTCAAAACACCACAACTGAACAGATGAAAATGTATTTAACCAGGCTTGGTTTCGGTTCTAAAACTGTTATAACCGGTGATATAACACAAATTGATCTACCCCCTCAAAAAGTTTCAGGATTGGTTGAAGCCCTAAAAATACTTAAAGATATTGAAGGAATAAAAATTGTATATTTCACTGAAAAAGATGTGGTCAGACATAGACTTGTTCAGGAGATTATAAAAGCCTATGAAAAACACGAAAGACAACCAACAACTTAAGCCTGTCACTCCAGATAGAAGTTATTTAAGAAAATTCATAGAAAGATTTAAACAGACACAAAATGGAAAGCAGAGTAAAAAATTTATAGATAGAGAAGCTGTTTATCCTATAGTTTTTTTATCACTTTTAATCTCTCTATTATTGCATGATTACAAGTCCGGTATAATGTCTTTTTTTGGTAGCGTTGTTTTAGTTCTTATTCTTCTCGTATTTTTCTATAGAGACTTACAAAGATATAAACCAGCCTATTTGAAAAAGAAAAAAATGTTAATTCTTCTTGGTAGTCTGCTTGTTTCAAACTTGATAATTGGCAGATTATTCGAATATTTATTTAATGTTTTCTTAAAGGGACTAAGTATTGAAAATACAGTAGTTCATTATTTTGGAATACCTTTAGCCATAGGTGCTGTCATTGTTGTTATGATTTTTGATTTCCATACTGCTATTACCTTTTCTCTAATATTGAGTCTAATGATCGGAATCTGGATAAAAATTTCTCTGTTCCCACTATATGTTTTTATTACATGTCTTATTGCTGCATTTAGTCTTATGCGTGTAAAGAAAAGAAGTGATATTATAAATGCTGGAGGTTATATAATACTATTGACGATCATATCTTCCTTATCCATCTCTTTCATTACAGACGAGGTAAATATTGAATCAATTTATTTTCTAACTGTTTTTTCTTTGATTAATGGTTTTTCAGTATCTGCTTTGTGCTTTTTATTTTTACCTGTTTTAGAAAAGATATTTAAGATTGCTACTCCATTAAGTTTAATAGAACTTCTTGATATAGACCATCCTCTAATGAAATATCTTTCTGTTGAAGCACCAGGTACCTATCACCATAGTATGATAGTTGGAAGTCTTGCAGAATCAGCTGCTGAAGTTGTAGGCGTTAATCCTTTGCTTGCAAAGGTGGCTTCCTATTATCACGACATAGGAAAATCAAGAATGCCAGAATATTTTGTGGAAAATCAAACAGGATGTGTTAGCAAGCATGAAAAACTTAATCCTCATTTAAGTAGCATGATTATTATATCTCATGTAAAGGATGGAGTTGAGCTTGCAGAAGAATATAATCTACCAGAGATAATTAAAGATGTTATACAGCAACATCACGGCACCTCTCTTATTACATATTTTTATCAAAAAGCTTTAAAGGAACAAGAAACTCCTCCATCTGAGATTGACTATCGTTATCCAGGCCCTAAACCTCAAACTAAGCTTGCTGCTCTGATTATGCTTGCCGATGCTATTGAAGCCTCTGCAAGAACTCTTGATGATCCAACGCCGGCAAGAATTTCAAGTTTAATAGATAAAATAACAAAAAATATTTTTCTTGATGGTCAACTTGATGATTGTGAAATAACATTAAAAGATTTGATTGAAATAAAGAAAAGATTTGAACACGTTTTAACAGGTATTTTTCATAGAAGAATTCCTTATCCTGAAAATGAACCAAGAGAAAAGAGAGATTGAAAATAAGTATTGATATTATTAATAGACAAAGAAAGATTAAAATTTCATCAAAAAGATTATCAATTATATTAAAAAGAATAATAAAAACTCTATATCTATCAGGAGAGTTTCAAAAATTTAAATCTGAAAAATATAGCGTAATTACAGTATCTTTAGTGTTAATCGGAAGAAAAAAGATGAAAGAAATAAACTTTAAATATAGAGGCAAAAATTATGTAACTGATGTTTTATCTTTTCCTTATTTAGAAAAAGTAAGTCCATTAAATGAACTCTATTTAGGAGAAATCCTTATTAGCCTTGAAAAAGCTAAATCACAAGCCATGCAGTATGGAGTGTCTATGTGGCAAGAAATCAATAGACTTCTTGTCCATGGAATCCTTCATCTTTTAGGCTATGACCACGAAAAATCTTCCTCTCATGCAAGAAAAATGAGAAAAATGGAAGAAAAAATTTTAAAAAATCTATAGTCCTAATTCTTCTGGTGTACCTATCCTTCCAAGCACTCCGCTTGCAGCAGCAACGGCTGGATTGCTGAGATATACTTCACTTTCAGGATGTCCCATTCTACCAACAAAATTTCTATTCGTTGTTGCTATCGCTCTTTCACCTTTTGCAAGAATTCCCATATGTCCTCCAAGGCAAGGTCCACAGGTAGGAGGAGAAACCACTGCTTGAGCTTCTATAAATATCTCAATTAGTCCTTCCTTTAATGCTTCCATATAGATTCTCTGTGTGGCTGGAATAATAATCATTCTTACTTCAGGATGAACCTTTCTGCCTTTTAAAACCATTGCTGCTTCTCTTAGGTCTTCAAGTCTTCCATTTGTACATGAACCTATTACAACTTGATCTATCTTGATATTAGTAAGCTCTTGAGCTGGTTTAACATTTGAAGGAAGATGAGGACAAGCGACCATAGGAGAAATTTTTGAACAGTCATACTCTTTTATTTCAAAGTATTTTGCATCAGGATCTGAACTGTAAAATTTATATGCTCTTTTTGCACGGGGCTTTACATACTCTTCTGTAATTCTATCAGGTATAATTATACCTGCCTTTGCTCCTGCCTCAATTCCCATGTTACACATGCTGAATCTTCCGCTCATCTGCATATTATCAATAACTTCTCCTGTGAATTCCATTGCCATATATGAGGCACCGTCAACTCCGATGTCTCCAATTGTGTATAAAATTAAGTCTTTTCCCCCAACCCATTTTTGAAGCTTTCCATAATATATAAATTTTATTGTCTCTGGAACTTTAAACCAGCATTCACCTGTTGCCATTGCCACTGCTGCATCTGTAGAACCAACCCCAGTTGCAAAAGCTCCCAAAGCTCCATAGGTGCAGGTGTGACTATCTGCTCCAATTACAAGGTCACCAGGCAAAACAATTCCCTCTTCAGGTAAAAGAGCATGTTCTATTCCAACTCTACCAATTTCAAAATAATGCTTGATTTTATATTTCTGCGCAAATTCTTTAAGCATCTTACACTGTTCAGCAGCTTTTATGTCTTTTTGAGGAGTAAAGTGATCTGGAACAAGAGCTATTTTTTCTCTATCAAAGACATCTTTAACTCCCAGTTTTTCAAATTCCTTTATGGCAATGGGAGCTGTAATATCATTGGCTAATACAATATCCACCTTTGCATTTATTATTTCTCCAGGCGTGACTTCTTTTTTCCCTGCATGTTCTGCAAGAATTTTTTCAG
>JAOAGB010000095.1 GCA_026415995.1 Thermodesulfovibrio sp.
CAAGTGTAAGTCCGTTATTGTTTCTAATAAGTTTCATATTTTTTGAATTTTATCATAACTTTATTGTTTTTTATCACTCTCTAAAAATTTCCTTGCAATTTCAGAAAAAGGTGACTGAGGAAAATCTTTAACAAGCCTTTCGTAGTATTTTAAAACTTCCTCTTTTTTGTCCTTTTCATAAATTTTCCCAAGCTGAAATAGTGCGAAGTCTTTCATAACTAAGGACTGTCCATTAATTATTTCATCTAATTTTTTAATTGCCAATTGTTGTTCATTATTTTTAAGATAAATCATTGCAATTCTAACCTTTGCAAGATTTGAAATATTATTGTCACCACTTTCTGCAACTTTATTTAAAGTATCAATAGCCTTATCTTTTTGTCCTGCCATGTCATAGGCATAACCAGCATTTAAAAGATAGGTAGGATTTTTCTTTTTATCATATGCCTCAATAAATAGCTGTGCTGATTTTATAAACCTCTGCTGCTGTGATAGGTTTGAATCTCTTATAAATCCAAAATAATATCTGTAAGCTTCTGTTTCAAGCTCTTTAGCATCACTTTGTTTTTTAAAATTATAGAGGTATAAACCTGTTATTAATAGAACTAAAGCAAAAAAAACTATTGCACCTGTTAACAGCTTTTTTCTCTGTGTAAATAACCTTTCTCTAAAAGTCTCTATACTTTCTTCCCTTTGTTGTTTCATGCAGATTTCCTCCTTGCAATTTCTTCCATATTTCTGAATACTCCTTCAACTTCAATATCTGAAAGTCCAGCACCTTTTAATATTTTACATGCAAAGTCATTTGAAATTAAATCCCCTGGAGAGTGAGAATCGGTATTTATAACAAGCTGAGCAGAATATTTTTTAGCCAGTTTTACAACATGACCATTGCTAAGGCTATGTCCTTTTCTTGCGGTTATTTCCAAATAAATACCCCTATCTGCAGCTTCTTTAACTTCCTCTTCCGATATCAATCCAGGATGAGCGAGAATATCAATATCTGACTGAATAGCTGCAGCATTTGTGCCCTTTTTAACAGGCTCTACAAGAGTCTCTCCATGCACTATGACAATTTGTGCTCCCAATTTTCTTGCCTCTTTTGATAGTTCTGGAATAATTTCTGGAGGAACATGAGTTAACTCTATTCCAGGTATTAAAACTACATTAGTATAAGGCTGTATCTCTCTAAAAACCTTAACTATGCGAGGAATTATTAAATCAATATTTGAGTGATCTGCATGATCTGTAACTGCCAGTGCTTTATAGCCAATGGCTTCAGCCCTACGAACAATCTCAGCAGGTATCAATTCACCATCACTAAAAGTGCTATGAATATGGAAATCTATCATCTTACAAACTCCAACATTTTTTTGAATTCAGTTGTACCTGCTTTTTTCAAAATCTGAAATATCAAAGTTTCTGTGCAAGTAATTACTACTCCAGCCTGTTGCATGAGTGCAAGCCCTGTTTTCCAGTCTTCTTTTTTACGACTACAAACACCATCTTTTGGCACATAAATATAAAAGCCTCTTATTGCTAAGTCAAGAGCAGTTTGCCAGACACACACATGCGTTTCCATTCCAGTAAGAATTATTTTTTTTCTTCCATATCGATTTATCTTGTTTATAAATTTTGAATCCTGAACACAGCTAAAATGAATTTTCTCTAACGGTTCTTCTTCTATTAGAGTTTTAATATCTTGCAAAGTTTTTCCAAGTCCCTTAGGATACTGTTCAGTTATAACCGTAGGTATTGAATATATCTTAGCCAGATTTATTAATTTGATTATATTTTTTAAAGTATTATCCAAAATCTCTTCTTTCATTGCCATAGCAAGTTTTTCCTGAAAATCTATAATCACCAATATGGAATTGTCTGCCTCAATAAATAACTTCTCTAAATCCATGAAGTGCCTCCTATGATAATTCTTTTAAAAGTTTTATTATATCATCTATTTTAAAAGGTTTAGTAACATACCACTTAACTCCAAGTTCTCTCGCAGTCTGTTTATCTATTTCCTGCCCCTTAGCTGTGAGCATAACAACTTTCATATCCCAAGTGGGTGGCTCATTTTGAAGAATTCTACATACTTCAAAACCATTAAGCTTAGGCATCATTATATCAAGAAAAACTATATCGGGTTTTTCTTTTTTTATGAGGTCAAGCCCTTCAAGTCCATCTGAAGCCTCAAGAGTTTCGATATCCATGTCTTCAATCTCATCAACTATCTGCAACATAAGTTCCCTTATAATTGCTTCATCATCTACTATCAGTATTTTCATCGTTAGATACCTCCTTGTTTCTTAGCGGTATGGTGAAGTAAAAAACACTCCCTTTACCTACCTGACTTTCAACCCAAATCTTCCCTCCATGAGCCTCAATTATTTGTTTTGAAATGGGAAGTCCTAAACCAGTCCCTTTAGGTTTATCTCTCATAATGTCTCCTACCTGTTTAAATTTTTCAAATATTTTATCTATATCAGACTCTGGAATGCCTGTGCCGGTGTCTTCTACGCTGACTAATATTTCTTTATTTTTCAATTCCGCCTTACATGCAATATAACCCTTTTCTGTAAATTTCAACGCATTTGACAAAAGATTTATCATTACCTGAATAAGTCTCTCTTTATCGGCATATATCTTAGGTAAAGATGCTTGTATGTTGTATTTAAATGGTATACCTCTTTGCTCAAACAAAGAAGATAGTGCCCGATATGCATCGAATATTACCTCTTCGATAGATATATCTTCAAAGTTCCACTTAACAGTACCAGATTCAAGTTTGGAAATGTCAAGAATATCATTTATAAGAGAAGTTATTCTATCTCCTTCGGATCGAATAATATCAAAATCTCTATTAATCTTGTTTAAAACTTTAATTATTTTAGGCTCATTCGTATCAATTTTAGGTATAAGGGTATCTCTGAATTTTCTCTCAATCATTTCTACAAAACCTAAAATTGAAGTAAGCGGTGTTCTTAATTCATGACTCACAATAGTGATAAACTCGGTTTTTACTTTATCTACCTGTTTTTCCTGGGTAATATCTCTTATTAGAATAACGGAACCGAGAATACCTTTTGCTTCCGAGTCCTCTGAAAAATATTCTTTTTTTATGCTTTTTGCCACTGCTTTACCAAATCTATTCTTTGTCAAAGCAATCTCTGTTGAAAGTATATCCTCTGTTTTTAAGGATTTATTTACTAAATCAACTAATTTTCTTCCCAATATCTCTATGTTTTTACCGATCATTTCATGTTCAGCTAAGCCAAACATATCTGACGCCGCAGGATTAATATGATTAATCACACCTTCCTTGTCAACAACAATTAAGCCATCTGCCATATTGTCAATTATTGTAGTCAGATAAGCAAGAGTATCCTGAAGCTCAACTACTGCATCTTTAAGGGCATATTCATATCTATCAAATATTTCATTAATGTTATCAGCCATTGATTGCATAGTATTTGCAAGAAGCCCTATTTCATCAGATGATTTAATCTCCACCTTAGCACTAAAGTCATGATTCAGAAGCTTCTTTGCATATTCAGTCAAATCATTTAAAGGTTTAGATATTCTATTTACCATGAAATATGCGAGAACAAGACTAAAAAGAAATATGAGTAATAATAAACCTAATTGTCTTCCAATAACAGTCCACATCTTTTCATTTATAATGTTCTTATTCATTCCAACATGTACAAAACCTATGGCTCCCTCAGTAATTGGTGCTACAATGTTTAGAAATTCTCCCTTTCCTTCTATTTTTATATCTCTAATTCCTCTTTTATGAATCTTTGACAACTCTATTATTTCTGGAGGAATTGAAGGAATAAAGGTGTGAGAAATTATTTCTCCTGAGGAGTCTATTACAAAAACATATGACACACCCTCTATTTCAAGATATTGATCTATTATTGCCTGTACAGTAGCTGAATCGAGATTTAGAATTGTCTCCACCGATGAAGAGGCAATACTACTTGCTATGGCTGTCCCTTTTGATTTATATTCCTCAGTAAGATTTTCATACAAATGCCAACCTGAAAAAATACTTATCGTAAGGAATATTATGGCAAAAAGTAAAATTATTCCAAACAGTGTTCTCTGAAAGAGTTTTGACATTCTCATTTTTTCCACTCGCTCCAGTCTCTTATGGGAACAAATTTACCTTCCTTGTAAGTTGTATAATAAACCTTATCCAGTGCTTGATGTTTATTTTGGGAAAAATTTATCTTTTCATCAATACCAATATCGATATTTTTGATTGATTCTACGGCTTTTTTAATATTTTCTCTTTTTATATCGTTTCCCATCTTTTTTAATATTTCAACCATTACTCTGGCATTTAAAAATCCCTCAAAGCTTACAAAACTGTATTTTAAAACTTTATAATCCTTCTCCATTAGTTCTAAAGGAGGCATAGGATTGTATCTATCCATCAAACTTCTATACAGTCTAACTGCAGGTAAGCCTACATCTTCATAACTTGGTACTACCTGAGCATTTATTAAATTTTTCGTATATAACCTTCCTGTTTTTCTTTCTTCTTCTAAGAGAAGATTTATCATAAATTCGCTACCCACAAATGATACATTAGCAATTGGAACATCCCATCCAATGTTTCTCACATCCCTTATAAAGCCTGCACAGGCCGCATAAGCACCAACAGAGATTATGGCATCTACTCCAGCATTTTTTAAAATTTGAACCTGTTTTGTGAAACTATCTGAATATTTAGCTCCTCTTTTATATGTAGCTTCAGCAATTATCTTACTCCCATATCTTGCGAGAGTTTTTCTTACTCCATTCCAACCGCTTCTACCATAAGCGTCTGCCTGATAAAAAATACCTATTTTTTTTCTTCCTATTTTTATAAAATTTTCAACAAGTCCTCCAGTTTCCTGCTCATAAGAAGCTCTTAAATTGAAAACAAATTCATTATAAGGTGGCGTTCGATGAGGCATTGCACCTGTGAATGGGAAGAAAAGATAAATATTTCTCTCACTATTGCTTTTCAAAATAGGTAAAATTCTCGTCACAGTCGGGGTTCCAACATAGTTAAAAAGAGCAAAAACTTTATCCTCTTCAATTAATTTAATAGTATTTTTTATTGTAGGTATAGGATTATAACCATCATCATAGGCTTTAATAAAGATTTTTCTACCATTTATACCTCCATTATCATTTATATATGAAAAATAAGCCATGGCACCTCTATAAAGTTCTATTCCTAAACCTCCTGTGGGTCCTTTAAATGCAGCAGACATTCCAAGCACGATGCTGTTGTCATCCTGTTGAGCAAAGGAAGAAAAAGGAATCAGAAAAAATACAATAAATAATAGACTTAAAATTGAACCTGACATCTTTTAACTCCATTTCCTTCATCTCTAATCCATAAAAGAGTTTTATTATTTCTCCGACACCAGTTCTTTACGTCATTTTCAAAAGTTGGGCAATCAGCAACTACCTCGAGAATATCACCCTTTTTCATTTTTAAAGCTTTGATTGTCATTTGAATTGTAGGTTGAGGACATTTTAAACCTCGTGCATCAAAAACAATTACAGACATGTTCAATCCTCCTTAGAGCATTCAAAATTCCTTCTATTTCTGCAATTAACTGTTCAGAAGTAAAACCTTCTAATTCCATAGCCTTAGCTGGACAACCAGCTACACATATTCCGCATCCTTCACATAATGTATCAATCAATTTAGGTTTTTTAAGCTCAATTTCAATCGCTTTATAGGGACACTGAGTTATACAGATACCACATCCTGTGCATTTATTATAGTCTATTATTGCTATAGTAGGTGATTTGGTTATTTTTCCTTCATGTAGTTCAGATAAAATTTTCCCAGAAATTGATATGGCATCTGTTATAGATTCTTCAACGGTCATAGCCTCCTTTATTGAACCAGTAAAAAAAATACCTCCTATTTTTTCAAAGGCAGGCTCTTCAGAAATTACTGCTGGGCAGAGAACTAAAATATCTAAGAGAAATTTTTCATTCCCATGCTTTATTATTAGAGAATCTCTCTGTTGCACTGATAAATTATCTAAATTTTCATATCTTATAATCTTCACCTTCGGGTCTTTTTTAGCTTTGAAATATAGTTCATACGCTTTTTTACCAGGTAAAACAATTTCTTTAACGAAATGAATTATTGTTGTCTCTGGCAGGTTCTGTCTCAAAATTCTATTAAATTTGAAAGCATACTGACAGCATATCTTACTGCAATAGGGTTTATATTTTTCGTCAAGGCTTCCAACACAATGAATTATTCCAATAGTTTCAGGAACTTCTCCTTTTTTTGTCAATACCTCACCCTTTGAAGGTCCTTCACTGTTTAATAATTCCTCAAACTCAAGTGAGTTATATACATCTTTGAACTTTCCATATCCTAACTGATGAAAAAAGCTACAATCTAAAAGTTTAAAGCCTGTAGCCAATAAAACCGATCCGATATTGATTATCTCCTCCCTTTGTATCTCATTCAAATTAATTGTGTCTGCCACAGGACATTCTTTTATGCAACTATAGCAATCATCCCCTTTAAAGTGTAGACATTTCTCAGTGTCTATTTTAGCTACAGCTGGTAAACTAATAGGGTCTACTTTTATTGCTCCTACGGGACATACTTCTTCACAAGCAGAACAACCTATACATTTTTTCGGCTCAACATACATTGGCTTTGTAAGAACTGTGGCATATATATTCCCAAAATATCCCTTTAATTCCTTGACTTCAGAATTTAATCTTAAATCTATCGGGCTATTTAAAATTTCCTCAATCATAGGATGAACAAAGCATGGAGCGCAACTTAAATCAGGAAATAACTTTTCGTATATTGCAACCTTGCCACCTAAAGAATTTTCTCTTTCAACTAAATAAACTTTTTTGCCAGCCTTTGAAAGAGTAAGTCCAGCATTAATACCCGCCACCCCTCCGCCTATAATTAAGATATCTGTAGAAACAGGAATTTCCATGTCAAAAAGCGGTTTTTGTTTTTTTAATCTTTCCAGCGCTCCCTTAAAGAGGGCATAAGTTTTAAAAGTTGCTGAATTTTTATCTTTAGTCACCCATGCAACTTGTTCTCTTACATTGACAATATTAACCATATAAGGATTAATTCCGGCATTTTTAGAAATTTCATGAAAAATAGAAGCTTTATTGTGAGGTGAGCAGGTTAGTAGAACTAACCCTTCTGGCTTTCTATTTCTAAGTAAACTTATTATTTCTCTCTGTGTTTCATCGGCACAAGCCAGTTCAAATTCTTCAATCCATTCAACTTCTCTAACAACTAAATCTTTTAATTGATGAAATAAAATTTGGTCTAATATTTGCCCTGCACATCTACAAAAAATAACACCAATATGCAAAAAATTCTCCTCTGAAACTCAAATGTGGAGATATTTTAACACAAAAAAATTTATTCTTCTACATAAACCTCTATAGCAATATCGGGACAGACAACTGCACACATTGCACAGCCAATACAATTGTCTGGATTGGCAAAATAGGCTGGAAAATAGCCTGAAGAATTAAAATTTGATGATAGTTCTATACATCCTTTTGGGCAAGTCAAAATGCAATATTTACATCCCTTACATCTTTCAGTATCAATTTCTATTTTTCCCTTTTTAACCTTCGTTGGCATAACAATAATTTTAACCACTTATAGTATTACAAGTCAAATTCAGAAGGAAACACCTAAAATCATAAATAACCCTAATATTATAAGTATTACTCCTAAAATATAATTAATCCATCGAAATATCTTAACATATCTTTTTAAATATCTCATTGTCGCATCAATTAACATGGAGGATATAATGAAAGGAATTGCTATGCCTAAGGAGTATGCTCCAAGAATTTTCACGCCTGCAAATAAATTACCACTCATACTTGAATAGACAAGAATGCTTCCTAAAATAGGTCCAATACAAGGAGACCAACCTGCAGCAAATCCTACACCTATGAGGAAAGCTCCTATAGGCGTTCCCATTTTATGAAGATTGATATTTATTCTGAACTCTCTCATTAAAAACCCGCTTTTTATTAATCCAATTAAAAGAATTCCAAATAAGATTAAAATAAGTCCGCCAATGACTCTCCAAATATCTTGATAATCAATAAAAATGCTACCTATAATGGAACTCCCCACACCCATAGCTACATAAATAGTCGAAAAACCTGCGACAAACATTAAAGTATGAAACAGAATGCGAAGTCTCGAACTGCCCTTAGAGATTTCTGCAGTAGAAAGACCAGTAAAAAGTGAAATATAAACAGGAATTAAAGGCAGAATACAAGGTGAAAAGAAACTTAAAATTCCCCCAATAAATGCTGTAGTAATACCTATCTCATTATTCATTGAGCACAGTCAGAAGGATCGCCCTTAAGTTTATCAATGGCATGAGGGAGAGCATCTAATATAACTTCTAGAGATTCTTTTACTGCCTTGGGGCTACCCGGAAGATTAATTATTAAGGTTTTACCCTTTATCCCAGCTACTGCTCTTGATAATATGGCTTTTTTTGTTTTTTTAAATCCTTCCCACCTAATTGCTTCAGCAATTCCTGGC
>JAOAGB010000003.1 GCA_026415995.1 Thermodesulfovibrio sp.
CCTTCTGATATTATTACATCTCTACGCCAGTCAACATTATTAAGAATTTTCCATGCCGTTGTTGAGAGATTCTGTATATTCACATCATCATCCACAACAATAATAAGTTTTGAAAACATCATTTGCCCCATTCCCCATAGACCATGAATTATTTTTTTACCATGTCCAGGATACTGTTTTTTTATAGAGATGATGGCAGCATTGTGGAAAACTCCTTCCATGGGAAGATTCATGTCTACTATCTCAGGAAATTGCATTCTTAAAAGAGGTAAGAATATTCGTTCAGTAGCTTTTCCCATATAACAGTCCTCCATAGGTGGTTTGCCCACCACAGTGGCTGGATATATGGGCTCTTTTCTATGTGTAATACAGGTAACATGAAAAACGGGAAATTTATCTATGGGTGAGTAAAATCCTGTGTGATCACCAAAGGGTCCTTCATCCTTCAATTCATCAGGGTTTACATAGCCTTCAAGAACTATCTCTGAATTAGCAGGAACCTCTATTTCATTGGTTATGCATTTAACCATTTCTACAGGACTTCTTCTAAGGAATCCAGCAAATACCATTTCATCTACGCCATAGGGAAGGGGTGCAGTAGATGAATAGATTACGGCAGGATCAGAGCCAATAGCAACTGATACTGGCATTTTTTTGCCGAGTTCTTTATATTTACGGTAATGGCTTGCACCATCTTTATGAATATGCCAATGCATACCTGTTGTTTTTTTATCATAAACATGCATTCTGTACATTCCGCAGTTTTGTTTTCCTGTCTCTGGATCACGGGTGAACACCATAGGAAAAGTTATAAATCTTCCTCCATCAAGAGGCCAAGTTTTCAATATGGGAAGCTTATCCAGATCTGGCTCATGGTTTACCACTTCCTGACAGGATCCTGTTTTTACTCTCTTTGGTAAATACTTACCAATCTCAATAAGCTCAAAAACTGTCTTTATTTTTTCTTTGAGAGTTTTGGGGGGTGTCTGATTAAGTAGCTTTTCTATTCTTCTACCAATATCATCAAGATTTTCCACTTCAAGGGAAAGACACATTCTTTCAAAGGAACCAAATATATTTGTAACGACAGGAATATTGGATCCTTTTACCTTCTCAAAAAAAAGAGCCTTTCCACCATTTGGTGACTTACAAATTCTGTCTGTAATTTCAGCAATCTCAAGTTCTGGGTCAACCTCCACCTTAATCCTATGAAGCAGTCCCCTTTGTTCAAGAACTTGTATGAATTCTCTTAAATCCTTATAAGCCATATAAACTATTATCTCTGCTTAAAAAGTATTCTGTCAAATGCTGTTTATGTTAAAATTTTTAATTAGATCACAATGGAGGGAGGAATGCTTATTATTGGAGAGCGTTTGAGCATAATTTCGAAAAAAGTTAGAGAGGCTATACAAAAAAAGGATAAAGAACCTATCAAGCAAATTGCCATTGAGCAGTGGAGGGCTGGTGCTCATATGATAGAAGCAAATATCGGACCTGCCGAAGAAAACGGTGAAGAATTAATGCAGTGGATGGTAACTACAATTCAAGAAGCAGTACCTCTTCCTGTATCACTTGATACAACCAATCCTTCTGCAATGGAAGCAGGATTAAAAATTCATAATAATCAGTGGGGCAAACCACTTATAAACTCAACTTCCTTAGACCCTGAGCGATTCATTATGTTTGAGCTTGCTGCAAAATACAATGCACCCATAATTGCACTTACTGTTGGCAAAGGGGGTCTTCCGAGAGATGCTGAAGAAAGAGTTGAAATAGCTCTACAGCTTATTGAGAAGGCTACTGAATACGGACTTTCCCCAGAAGACCTTTATCTTGATCCTCTTGTTCTTCAAATTTCGACTTCCCAGAACCAAGCTAAGGAGGTTTTGAGAGCAATAAAACTTTTTCAAGAATTAAATGATCCACCAATGAAAACTATTGTAGGCTTAAGCAATCTTTCAAATGGCTGTCCAAAAGAAATTAAGCCCATTCTTAATAAACATTTTCTCTCTCTTTTGATTTATGAAGGACTTTCAGCAGCTATTGTAAATCCTTCAGAAGTTATGGAAACGATAAAGACAATTAATGTAATAATGGGTAAAACCCTTTATGCCCATTCATATCTCCAGATTTGAGGTGTAAAATGAGCTTTATAATACCAAAGGAGTCATACACTAATAAAATTCCTGAAATAGCTTTTGGAAAAGCAAAAACAGCATACTTTGCTGGAGAATCTGCTCTTCCATTTCTTACTTTTGAAGGCGACTTTCCACATAAGCCTGTTATTGCCTTTGAAATTCAGGACATGCCTCCAGAAGATTATCCAGAAGAGCTTGCCAAAGTTTATTCTTCGGTTTGGCAAGACCCTCTTAGTTGGGCAAAATTTTGTGAAGCCCAAGG
>JAOAGB010000017.1 GCA_026415995.1 Thermodesulfovibrio sp.
GCAGTGGTGACCTGAAGAAATTGGAAAAGCTGTCCAATTGTGTAAGGTTCAATTCTTGGGATTATGATTTTCATATTGGGTTTTTTGCTCATCCATAAAGCCATTTCAGTGGCGAGCTGTTCAGTGTTTATCAATTCTTCAAGTGTATGCCCTCCTAAAAATCTTAGTCCTTCAATGTCGTGGAATTCTTCTGGAATTTCCTCTTGAAAATTATGCTGTTCAACACCTATAAAAAGAATCAATTTATCTTCAGGTCCCTCCATCCAAATCTGAAGCTGAGAATGCTGGTCAGTGGTGCCAATGGAAGGGTAAGGTGTCGTTCCTTTTCCTTCTTTCCCTAAACTTTCTGCCCATAGCTGACAAAACCATTCAGAAAGTGTTTTAAGTCTATCGGAATAGGGAAGAAATACGACGATTTTTCTCCCCTTTAAGGTATCCATTAAATAAAGACAAGCGGCAAGAAATGCCATAGGATTTTCGTTAATATTATCTTTAAAAGTCCTATCTGATATTTCTCTTGCTCCTGCAAGAAGGGCCTCGCTTTCTATTCCTATTGCCTCAGCTAAAAGAAGTCCTACTGGTGATAATACGGAATATCTACCTACCACATTCTTAGGAATTCCTAATGCGGGTATTTCATATTCCTCTGCAAGCCTTCTTAGATTTCCCTTTTCAGGATCTGTAGTAAAAACAAAGTGTTCTCTTACATCAAGCTTTCTATCTCTAACAAGTCGCCAAAGAATTAGAAAGGATGCAAGAGTTTCTGATGTGCTTCCTGATTTAGAAATTACATTTATAAGTGTCTTTTTTAAGTCTATTATTTCAATGATATTTTTCAGGGTGGCTGGATCAACGTTATCATATATGAAAACCTTAGGTTTTTTTCTTAAATTGTGGAAAGGACTCAATGATTCCAATATTACTTTTGGACCAAGTGCGCTACCGCCTATTCCAAGTATGATGAAATATTCATATTCCCTTGCTTTTTTGCCTATTTCCTTAATATCTTTTAAGTCTTGATTGTGGAGATTTAAAAAATCAAGTTCCTTATATTTTTTTTCTGAAAGAAGGGATATAGCTTTCTTAGTAGTTTTCTCAATTTCATCAAAGTCAAGCCCTTTTTCTCCTATTTCTTGTGATAAAATATTGGAAAAATCAAACCTTACCACGCTTACCTCCTTTTTTTGAAAAATAGGCTACTACAAAAACTATAACTACAGATAAAATAACAATAATTGAAAGAACTTTTGTAAGCTTAAATGCCATTATTACGAGAAGAGCAAGAGCTAAAAGAAGATAAAGCTGCCAACCCAAATTTAGCCTCCTTTTTTATTCTTTATTTTCATTTTGAGTATCGGAGGGGATATTTTCCACTTTTTGCCTTTTGATATAAAGATATGCTTCCTTTGCCGACACTATTAAAATGGCAATAAATCCAATTAGTAAACCTTTAATGTTGAATAAACCTTTTATTGCTATAAACCATAAAAAGAGAAAGATAGCACCTAATTTTAGATAACTAAGTCCAATTACCGTAAGCTGAAACATGGGTTTACCAAAAAATTTTTTTACAGCCCAAGCAAGCTCTCTTAAGCTAAGCCAGCTTATGAATCCTCCAAGAATTACATTAAATGACACAATTTCATTCTGCCAAATGAGATAACTTAATAGGGCAAGCAATGGCACAAAAATGATTGTTTGCCTATTTATTCTCCTGATTACTTCCTTTTCCATCTGCTCTGTTCACCTTCCTTATAAATCTAAAAATTTCTTTTACCCCGGCGGCAAAGCCAGCCATTAGAAAAATTATGGAGAAAAGAGGAAAAGTATTAATAAGTTTATCAAGCAAATAACCCATGACAACACCAATAATTACACAAAGTACAAAATTTATTCCAAGTGCTGATGCTTCAAGGATTACCTTGAAAATAGATTTTTTAGTCCCTTCTTCACTCAAACCGCTCCCTCACATTCTGATAATATAAATTCCTTTAAAGAAGTTGCAACCTCCTTAAAAAAATCGGTCTTTGATGCTTTATATAGATTATCACAGAAAAGAGGAATCCATTCGTAAAGTCGTCTTAGAAACTCTATCTGTAAATCCTTAAGATTTTGTTCAATTAAATAGCTCATAAAAAGAAGTTCCATGGAAATATGGTCTGCAGGAAGGTCAAATTCTTCATCAATAGCGACTCCAGCTGTCCAGTAAAAGTGCTGTACGTCACTAAGGCTAAAATCTATTGGTATATCTTTGTAGAGAATTCCCCTATAGTAACTTTCATAATTTGGCAACTTATCTTCATTAAAGAGATTGATGAAATCATTACATATCTCTTCATAGCTATCAGTTATAGTGATTCCAGCAAAACTTTCAAATTCTTCAATGAGTTCAACATCGGGAATATTCATAAAGATATATGCAAAAAGTCTATAAATCTCGGCTCTTTCTTCTTGTTCTAAGGGGTTTAAAAATGTCATAGTTCCTTAAATGTTTTATAGGCTGCCACAATAGTTTTTTCTATATCTCTTTTACTGTGACTGAGAGAGATAAAACCTGCTTCAAATTGAGATGGTGCTATATAAATTCCTTTGTCAAGCATTCCCCAGAAAAATTTTTTGAATTTTTCTGTATCGGAGGTTTTTGCTGTTTTGGCATCAATAACTTCTGTATCTGTAAAATATGTACAAAACATGGTCCCTGCTCTGTAAAATTTAACTTTTACTCCTGCTTTTTTAGATGCATCTTTTAGTCCTTCTTCAAGATTAGACATAATTTCTTCAAGTTTTTTATATGTAGAAGTTTTTTTAAGAATTTTTAATGTTTCAATTCCTGCGGTCATGGCAAGAGGATTTCCTGAAAGTGTTCCTGCCTGATACACCCCTCCTTCAGGAGCAACCATTTTCATAATCTCTTTTTTACCTCCATAAGCTCCCACAGGCAGGCCTCCTCCTATAACTTTCCCAAGACAGGTAAGGTCTGGAGTTATTCCATAATAGGACTGAGCTCCGCCGAAGGATACTCTAAAGCCTGTCATTACCTCATCAAAAATAAGAACAATTTCGTATTTTTCCGTTTCCTCTCTCAGTGCTTTCAAAAATTCTTCCTTAGGCAGAATGCAACCCATGTTCCCCACAACAGGTTCAAGGATGACACATGCAATATCCTTCCAGTGTTCTTTTATAGTGTTTTTAAATATCTCCGTATCATTAAAAGGAAGAACTATCGTTTCAGATACATAGGAAGTAGGAACTCCGAGGCTGTCTGGAATTCCAAAAGTTGCACCACCTGAACCTGCAGAGACCAAAAGTCCATCCACATGTCCATGATAACATCCTTCAAACTTTACAACTTTTGAACGTTTTGTAAAGCCTCTGGCTACCCTTATTGCAGACATTGTTGCTTCAGTACCTGAATTTACCATACGGAGTTTTTCTATAGAGGGAAAAGCTTTTTTTACAAGTTCAGCAAGTTCGACCTCAAGTTTTGTCGGTGCTCCATAGCTTGTTCCCTTTTCAATGGCCTTTTTAAGAGCTTTCACAACAGATGGATATGCATGCCCCAGTATAAGAGGTCCCCATGATAGCACATAGTCTATATATTTATTGCCATCAACATCGTAAATTTTTGAACCCTTTGCCTTTGATATAAAAATTGGATTACCACCAACTGCTTTAAATGCTCTAACAGGACTGTTTACTCCTCCTGGCATAAGTTCTATGGATTTTTTATAAAGCTTATTTGACTTTTTCGTCTTCATTCTTACCTCCATGATAATTTTCTGAATTTTAAATAAGCTCCTTTATGTTGAATCTAATAAAAATAACAGAAAAATAAATAAAATCGCAAATTATGTTGGTTTGCCTTTTTTTAATGAATTCTATAAAATAAATTTAAATGAACCTATCTGCTGAAAAATTTGTTGAGCTTTCTAAAATATACAATATTATTCCTTTGTATAGGGAATTTGTAGCTGATCTTGACACTCCTGTTGGAGCATATTTAAAGCTTAACAGAAAGCCTTCTTTTCTTCTTGAAAGTGTGGTGGGAGGAGAAAAATGGGGTAGATATTCTTTTATTGGTATTGATCCTAAAATATTAATAAAATTTGAGAAAAAGACTATAACAGTAAAGAAAGATAGTCATGAAGAAATCTTTGCAAATGCGAATCCCTTTATATTTTTAAGAGATTATTTCAGTAATTTTAATGCTTATATTGATCCTGAACTTCCGAGATTTTTTGGCGGAATGGTTGGATATATATCATATGATACGGTAAAGGTTTTTGAGAAAGTTCCCGATCTTGGTAAAAAATCTTTGAATGTTCCTGAAATATTTCTTATGATTCCTGAAACTATCCTGATTTTTGATAACTTAAAACAGTCTGTTAAAATAGTAATCAATGCTTTTATTGATGGAGAAAGTAAAGAGATTTATGATAAGGCAAATAAAAAAATAGATGAGATAATTCAATTATTCAAACATCATGAAGATGAAAGATTTAGAAATTATTTTCTAACTCCCCTAAATAATAAGAGTAATATTGAGGGATTTAGATCAAATTTTACTAAAAAAGGGTTTCTAAATGCAGTTAAAAGAGCCAGAGAATATGTCCTGTCTGGTGATGTAGTTCAAGTTGTTATTTCACAAAGATTTGAAACTAAAATGAATTGTCATCCCTTTGATGTATATAGAGCTTTAAGAATTATTAATCCTTCGCCATATATGTTCTATATTGACACAGAAGATATACATCTAATTGGTTCTTCTCCAGAGATTCTTGTAAGATTAGAGGACGAAAAAATTACTCTTAGGCCTATTGCAGGAACTCGAAGAAGGGGTAAAACTGAAGAGGAGGATCTTGCCCTTGAAAAAGAGCTTCTAATGGATGAAAAAGAACGGGCAGAGCATATAATGCTCGTTGACCTTGGAAGAAATGACGTGGGCAGAGTAGCAGAAATAGGTTCTGTTAACGTAACTGAGCTGATGACCATA
>JAOAGB010000024.1 GCA_026415995.1 Thermodesulfovibrio sp.
ATCAAATAAGTCTATGAGGTTTAACATTAATGGCATTTTTTTATCTATCTCCGATGGTCTACTGCCTGGCATTAATGTTATAACTATCTCGCTTTTTATTCTAAATTTTTCTCGGATGATTTTTTTATCTTCTTGAGTTAAAGTATTTTCATTTCTAATTCCCATATTGCTCAATTCTTGTTTCATAAGCTCATACATGGGATGTCCCACATATTTCGCAGAGATACCAGCATCTTTGTATATTTTCTCCTCAAAAGGTAATATAACTGCCATATAATCTACATATTTTTTTATGATTTTAATCCTACCTTTTCTCCATGCCCATATCTGAGGGCTTACGTAATATAGGACTTTTTTACCAAGTTTTTTAGCTTTATTGGCAAGTTTGAGATTAAAATCGGGAAAATCTATAAGAACAACTCCATCAACTTTTCTTAAGGTTTCCTCAGCTATTTTCAAGTTTTGTTTTAACTTTTTTAGATGTCCGAAGACTTCGAATAATCCAAAGGCATGGGTTATGTCTCCAATAATATTTACCCCAGCTTCTCTCATATACTTACCGCCTATTCCAAAAAGTTCAAAATCTCTAATGAGTTGTTTGGCAAGGAGAGCTCCATATAGCTCTCCAGAGGATTCTCCAGCAACTATTAAGAGTTTTTTTGAAGGCATCTCAGTATTATTTGTGATATCTGAAAGACTTCTTCCTCTGGAAGTTCAGGATAGAGAGGAAGAGAGAGAATTTCCTTTGAAACTGCTTCAGCTATGGGAAAGTCTCCTTCTTTATAGCCCAGGAATTTTAAAGCACCTTGAAGATGCATAGGTATTGGATAATATACAACAGAAGGAAATCCATAATTATCAAGCATTTCTTTTATTATATCTCTTTCTTTAGAACGAATACTGTATAGATGATATACATGATAGGCATTAAGGGGTTCTTTTGGTGTTATAACTACATCACTAAGAAACTTTGTATAAATGGCAGCCTTTTTTCTTCTTAATTCATTATACTGCTCTATGTATTTCATTTTAACCCTTAAGATACCCGCTTGAATTTCATCAAGCCTTGAGTTTAAACCTATGGTGTCATGAATATATCTTCCCGGTGAACCATGATTTCTCAATATTCTAATTTTTTCAGCTAAATCTATGCTATTTGTTACAATTATACCACCATCACCAAAACAGCCAAGATTTTTACTTGGATAAAAGCTAAAACAACCGATGTCTGCCAAACTTCCTATTTTCCTATCTTTTATTTTAGCGCCAAATGCTTGTGCTGCGTCTTCAATTACCTTTAAACCGTATTTTTTAGCAATTTCATTTATTTTTTCCATATTTGCCGGACATCCAAAAATATGCACTGCAATTATGGCTTTTGTATTTGGAGTAATTTTTTCTTCAATTTTATGGGGATCTATGTTATATGTTTCCTCTTCAATATCAACAAAAACAGGTTTAGCGCCCACATATACTATTGCTTCAATCGTAGCAAAAAAGGTAAATGGTGTTGTGATGACTTCGTCGCCTTTTCCTATATTTAAAGATCTGAGAGCTAAATGTAAGGCATCTGTGCCTGATGCAACACCAACTGCTTCTTTAACTCCTAAATAGGTTTTCACCTCTTCTTCAAATCTTTTTACATTTTCACCAAGAATATAATGGGAGCTTTCAAGAATTTCATTTATACATTTCAATATTTCTTCTTTTATATTTACATATTGTGCCTTGAGGTCAATAAAAGGTCTCATGCAGTAACGCCTCCGTTTATGTGATTTATTATCTTTAAAACCTCTACTACATCATCAAATGATGGAGCCTTTGATGAAAGCCTTCTTTTATCTGTAGCCCTCAAAAAATCTCTAATTTCTTCATATAAGGCATTGGAATCTTTGTTTTTTATTGGGATTTCTACATTAGATCCATTTTTATTTATTTTTACTATTTTTTTATTGATTAAGTCTGCATGCAGACTAAAGCCTTCATCAATAATAGAAAGAGTTCGCTGAAAATAGGAAGAAATTCTACTTGCTAAGAGATTTGCACATATACTTTTGCCGTTAATTTCTAAATCAAGCCATGCTGCAGCAATGTCAATCCTGCTTGTCATGAGGCTTTTTTTAAATGCCTTTAAATCTTTAATGGCAGGTTTTCCAAATTTCTTAAAAATCATCCATATTAAATCCATGTCATGTATCATTAAATCAAAAGTTACATCAGTATCTATAGCTCTACCCAGAAATGGTGAAACCCTTTGTGCAGTTATGAAAGCTGGATTTTTAATATGCCTAATTAATGTACCTACAACTGGATTAAATCTCTCTATTAAGCCAACTTGAAGAATGATTTTTCTTTTTTTTGCTTCTCTTAGTAATAAAATTGCGTCCGATGGATTTTCCACTAAAGGTTTTTCAACGAAAAGGTCTTTACCTTCTTTAATTAATTCTGAGGCAATTTCAAAATGAGTATTAGTTGGAGTTACTATAAAGAAAATTGATGCCCTATCTGTTAATTCTCTAAAATCATCTGTATATTTTAGCCCGTAATCTTTTGCCGATTCCCGAGCTCTATTGATGTCTTTATCAGCAATTCCGACAATCTCCACATCCTCCATTTGAGAAAGGATTTTTATATGTCTTTGTCCAAAGTATCCTGCGCCTATTAATGCAATTTTATACTTCATTTATTATCCTATCTATCTCCTCTTTTGCTCTTTTGAAACCGTATTGTCTCAAAATTGACACAATCTTTTTTGAAGCTATTTTTTTGAAAAGTTTCTGTCTTTTTTTACTATCCTCTATCTTTTCTTTAATTTCTTTGCGTAATTTTTTTAAAAACTTTAAATATAAAGCAAATTCTTTGCCATAAGTATGTTTAAGTTCTTCTTTGATTATCCTACTAAGTGCAGGATATTCGGTAGAGACTGCTATTTTTAGATTTCCCTTTTCAAAAATAGCTGGAACTATAAATTCTATATTGTTTGTTTTTATTACGGTTTCTTTTTTTTCCACGCTATTTACAAGAAATTTTGCATCTTTTAGAATTTGAGTATTTATTCTACTATCTGATGTGGCAGCTATTACTAAAAAAGCATTTTTAATGTCACTTTTAGAATAATTTTTTCTTATATATTCTATTTTGTCCTTTTCAACGAGTTTTTTAATATTGTCGGTAATATTTGGACTTATTACAGTGATGTATGCACCATACTTTAAAAGAGTTTTTATTTTTCTCTCTGCAACAGCACCGCCACCGATTACAACACACTTTTTCCCTTTTATATCAATAAAAATCGGAAAAAACTTGGACATTTACTGAATTTTCATTCCTTCAGCTTTTTTAGTGAATTGGCTATCTGGAAATTTATCTTTGAGCATCTTTAAATACTGTTTTGCCATATCTGGCATTTCAATCCTTTTATAGGAATCTGTAAGCAGATATAAGACTTCGTCAAGATTCTTAAAGTCAGGGTAATTTTTAACAATCCCTTCAAATCTGCCTATGGCTGCTTTGTATGACCCCTTTTTATGATAGAATTTACCGATTATCAACTCGCCTTCAGCTATTATATTTCTACATTTCTGAATTCGTAAAGGAAGTATTTCACCATATGGATGCCTGGGATACATTTTTTCAAGTTTAAGAAACTCTTCAAGGGCTTTTTGGGCAGTTCCAGCACCTCTTTCAGCGCTTTCAATTTGTCTAAAGTATGCCATTCCTATACTGTACTGAGCATAGGGAGCATAGGTTGATTCTGGGTAAAGCTCAATAAATCTTCTGTATTCTGTTACGGCAAGCTCTGTTTCTTCTTCTTTAAGATAGGAATCGGCTATTTTAAGCTGTGCAAGAGGAGCATATTCCTTTGAAGATTCTCTATTTTTAATTTCAAGTAGTAGTTTCCTTGCCTCTTCATATTCCTTCTTGCTAATTAATTCATCAGCCTTTTTAAGATATGTTACAGGGTCAAAGTCATCCTTTTTAACTTGTGTTTTACTCCCACAGCTAATAATAGTCAAAGAAATAAAGAATACAAAAAGAAGATAGATCATTTCTTTAGGATAATTTAGCATTTAGACACCTCTTAATCAAAGCGTTTTTTTTATTTCAAAATCAATTAATCCTTCAGGTTCTTCCCATATTATTTCAATATTGTCAACTTTAGAATAGGGTGGACCTTCTTCACATCTTTCTATGGCAATTGAGATTTTATCTTCATCGCCTTCAAATACTGCTTCTACTCTTCCATCTCTTAAATTTCTTACCCAGCCTTTTAACCCCAAAGAATCTGCCACGTCTTTGGTAAATGCCCTATAAAAAACTCCTTGAACTCTACCGCTTATCAAAAGATGTGCCCTTTTCATTTATGCCCCCTAATATCCCTTCAGATTTCTAAGTCTTTTTTGAGCATCTGCTTCCCAGCCACGTTTTCCATCAGAAAGTTGAAGTGCCGTGGTTAAATTATCAATAGCCTTATTTCTATTACCTATGGCTTGGTAGTCAACACCGAGATAATAATAGAGATCTGGATTATCATTTACTAAATTTTTAGCTTTTTCAAGAGTGTTTATGCTTGCAGTCCACTGATTTAGTTGATTCTGGGCAATACCTTTTATAAGCATGGGCCTAAAATAAAGACCGTTAAGACCTATGGCTTTATCGGCATCACTAATTGCTTCCTGAAATCGTTTTAAGTTAAGATTTACAAGTGCTCTATATGTAAATGCCTGATTGCTACCATAAATATCTATTGCCCTGTTAAGTAAATTAATTGCTTGATTATAATTTCGAGATTTTATATGCTTTTTGGCTTCCTCAACATAATCGAAGGACTCCTTTGTTGACCTAAGTATTGCTTGAATTCGGCTAAAGGATGTGCTATTTTGTTTTAATCTATGAGAATCAGGATATTGTTGTGAAATCATTTGTTGAACATTCTTTATTCTTGTATCAGGTAAAGGATGAGTGCTTAACCATTCAACAGACATGCCTCTTTCAAGAGTTTTAAATTTTTCAAACATGCTTAAAAGCCCCCTTGGATCATATCCCGATTGATAGCTGAACCTGACCCCCAAAGCATCGGCTTCATTTTCCTGGTCTCTGCTGAATTTTAATTGAAGTAGTCCTGCTGATACCTGAGCAAGGCTCATAACCGCAGAAGCATAGTCACTTCCTTGCAGAGCAATACCAAGAATACTTACAAGAATATTCATGCCATAAGTTTTTTCAAGAAATTTAGCGTGATGCCTTGCATTTATATGACCCAATTCATGGGCTAACACACCTGCAAGCTCGCTTTCATTTTCCATTTTCAAAAGTATTCCTCTTGTAATAAAAACAGGTCCACCTGGGAGGGCAAAAGCATTTATGTCAGGAGAGTTTACTACGTAAAATTGATAATCTACCTTTCGTGGTGTGACACTTGATATTTTAGAGCCAAGTTGCTTTATGTAGCTTTGAACTTCTCTGTCAGGGTAAAGACCGTCATTTTCATTTATTGCTGAAGGAACTACTTTTTGTCCAATTTCAATTTCCTGTTGAGTAGAGAGAAGTGTGTATGTTTTTTTGCCTGAGATAGGGTCAATTTCAGCTACACAGGAGATAGAAAAGATGGATAATAGCATTAAAACTAAAAATTTAGAAAATTTCTTCTTCATTTACCACCTCATTTTTTATCCTACCTACAAGTTCTTGTAAGGCAGGAAAAACATCTGTGCGAAGCCTACCAGCTACAAGCACTTTCATTATGTCATCTCCAACTTTTAGGTATCCTTCATTTATCCAGACTTTAACTTCTACGATTCCCTCCCTTTGTTTTATCTCATTAATTATTTTATTTAGTTTTTCCGAGTTATAGGAAAGTTTCATTCCCTTAACAGGTTTTCTATCTTTTGAAGTCTCTCTCACTATTCCGTTATGAATAAGTATCATCCCAGCAGATTTACTCTTAGGATTTTCTTTAATTTCTTTAATCCAGTTATCAATCATATTATGTAGTTTAACAAAATTATTTTTTAAAGTTAAGTATTTTTTAATAGATTTTTATTTAAAACATATTACTTGCATAAATTTGGAAAATTTTTGTATCTTAAAAAATAGCCGGAGTGGCGGAACTGGTAGACGCAAGGGACTTAAAATCCCTCGGAGGGTTCCCTCCGTACGAGTTCGAGTCTCGTCTCCGGCATTATTTTTTTATCTGGAGGGCATGATGATAACAAAAGCCGTCCTTCCTGTTGCAGGGCTTGGCACGAGATTTCTTCCTGCCACAAAGGCTTCACCAAAAGAGATGCTTCCCATACTTGATAAACCAATAATACAGTATGCCGTAGAAGAGGTTCAGAAAGTTGGAATAAAGGATTTTATATTTATAACAGGAAAACATAAAAGAGCCATTGAAGACCACTTTGATAAGGCTACAGAACTCGAGGAAAGACTTATTAAAGCAGGAAAGCAGGAACTATTGAAAAAAATTAATTTTTTTGAACATCTAAATTTTGCTTTTATAAGGCAAAAAGAACCAAAGGGACTTGGTGATGCCATACTCTGTGCTAAACCTTTTATACACGAAGAAGCCTTTGTTGTTATTTTAAGCGATGATGTTATGGACCCTGATTATTCTGTATTAAAAGATATGATCGATATATATGAGGAAACAAAATCTCCTGTAATTGCCTTAGAAGAAGTGCCCTTTGATGAAGTGTCAAGGTATGGAATTATAGCCGGAAAGAAAATAAGAGAGGATTATTATTTAATAGAAGACATGATTGAGAAGCCTGAAAAATCAAGGGCTCCTTCCAATTTAGCCATTATTGGAAGATATATATTAACTCCATCTATATTTAGGTATCTTGAAAAACTACAGCCTGGTAAGGGTGGAGAAATTCAACTTACAGATGCTTTAAGAGCATTGTTGAGTGAAACCCCAATTTACGGATATAAAATAAAATGTCAAAGATATGATGCAGGAGAAAAATTTGGCTATTTAAAAACTATAATATATTTTGCTCTCAGAGACCCTGAAATTTCTGATGATTTTAGAAAATTTTTGAAAGAACAATTGTCCTGCATATAATTTTTAAAAACTTGTCTAAAAATAATCAAAATTTATTAAAAAACTGTTAAAATGAAAAAGAAATATTAAAAATTTATAATCGGAGGAAAAAATGGAAGATATAAAACAAGAGTTAGATAAAAATAATAATGAAAATTTTGATGGTAAAGAAGTGGAAGTTCCTGATGAATTACCGGTTTTAGCTGTAAGAGATATAGTAATTTTCCCAAACATGATAATTCCTCTTTTTGTTGGAAGAGATATCTCTGTTAAGGCAGTAGAACATGCTCTTAATACAAACAGACTAATTCTTCTACTTACTCAAAGAGATTTTAATGTAGAAGTTCCTCAACCTTCAGACCTTTATGAGATAGGCACAGTTTGTATGATTATGAGAATGTTGAGACTTCCCGATGGTAGATTAAAAATTCTGGTTCAAGGTATTAGTAAAGCAAGGGCATTGGATTTTTATCAATCAGAAGGTTTCTATATGGCTAAAATAGAGAAGATTCAAGATGAAGTTATTAAAGACGTTACAATAGAACAGGAAGCTCTTATAAGAACAGTTAAAGAGCAACTTGAAAAGGTCATATCCTTAGGTAAAAACATTCCACCTGATGCTATGGTAATTATTGAAAACATTGATGAACCGGGAAGATTAGCTGATTTGATAGCTTCAAATCTTGGGCTAAAAAGTGATCAGGCTCAGGAAATCCTTGAGATAAATAATCCCATTGAAAGATTGAAGAAAATAAATGATATTTTAAACAGAGAAATTCAACTTCTCACTATTCAACAAAAAATACAGAAGGATGCGAGAAATGAAATAGACAAGACACAAAGGGAGTATTTTTTAAGAGAGCAGTTAAAGGCTATACAGAGAGAATTGGGAGACATAGATGAGAAGGCTGAGGAAATAAACGAATTTAGAAAGAAAATAGAAGAAGCTAAAATGCCTGATAAGGTAAGGGAGGAGGCTGAAAAGCAACTTAAAAGACTTGAAAGAATGCATCCTGATGCAGCAGAGTCAGCAGTTGTAAGAACCTATCTTGAGTGGCTTACAGAGCTTCCTTGGTCTCGCTCTACAGAAGACAGACTTGATATAAAATCAGCTAAAGCAGTTCTTGATAAGGACCACTATGACCTTGAAAAAATTAAGGAAAGAATACTGGAATATCTGAGCGTAAGAAAACTCAAAGAAAAGATGAAAGGACCAATTCTTTGTTTCATTGGTCCTCCCGGCGTTGGAAAAACCTCCTTAGGACGTTCAATTGCAAGAGCCCTTGGTCGAGAGTTTGTAAGAATTTCCCTTGGTGGAGTGAGAGATGAAGCTGAGATAAGGGGGCACAGAAGAACCTATGTGGGAGCACTACCTGGTAGAATAATTCAAGGAATTAGACAGGCAGGCACTAATAATCCTGTGTTCATGCTTGATGAAATTGATAAACTCGGTATGGATTTTAGAGGAGACCCTTCAAGCGCTCTTCTTGAAGTGCTTGATCCAGAGCAGAACAATAGTTTCGTAGATCACTATCTTGCTGTTCCCTTTGATTTAAGCAAAGTTATGTTTGTATGCACAGGAAACATAGCAGATACTATCCCTTCTGCCTTGAGGGACAGAATGGAGATTATATATCTTTCCGGTTATACAGAAGAAGAAAAGCTACAGATTGCAAAAAAATATCTTATACCAAAGCAACTTGATGAGCATGGACTAAATTCTTCAATTCTTAAAATCAGTGATAAAGCAATTAGATATATAATTACCCATTACACAAGAGAGGCAGGAGTAAGAAATCTTGAAAGAGAAATTGCCAATCTATGCAGGAAGATAGCTAAGTATGTTGCTGAAGGTAAAAAGAAGAAGTTTTACATTACACCTCAGAAGGTTTCTAAATTCTTAGGTGCACCAAAATATCTTCCTGAAGAAGAACTTAAAAAGGAAGAAATTGGTGTTGCCACAGGTCTTGCATGGACTGAGGCAGGTGGGGATGTAATTTATATTGAAGCAACCACGATGAAAGGAAAGGGTAATCTAATTCTTACAGGACAACTCGGAGATGTTATGAAAGAGTCTGCTCAGGCAGCTTTAAGTTATGTAAAATCAAAGGCAAAGGAATTAAAAGTAGATGAGAAACTTTTCAGTACTATGGACCTTCATATACATGTTCCTGCAGGTGCTATTCCAAAAGATGGTCCTTCAGCTGGAATTACAATGGCATCAGCAATTGCTTCTGTTTTTACAGGTAAGCCTTTAAGAAAAGATGTGGCGATGACAGGCGAGATTACTTTAAGGGGCAGAGTACTTCCCATCGGAGGCCTTAAGGAAAAGGTTCTTGCTGCCAAAAGAATGGGAATAAAAACAGTTATAATTCCAAAAAGAAATAAAAAAGACCTTGAAGAGTTGCCTAAATATGTTAAGGAAGGAATGAAATTTATTCTTGCTGAATCTATGGATGAAGTTTTAAAACATGTTTTTTCAAAGATTAAAACAAAAGAGACAAAAAAACAAAAAGTAGCTATTTAACTTTTAATGAAACAAAGCGAACTTGAGATTGCAAGAGAGATAATGAGTAGATTTCCATTTCCTGAAAATTTGGGAATTGGGATAGGAGATGATGCTGCTCTTTTAAGGTTAAAAAAGCCTGCAGTTCTTACTGCTGATTTAATGATAGAGGAAGTTCATTTTGATCTCAAATATAGTTCTTTTTATCATCTTGGTTTTAAAATTGTCTCTGTTAATGTAAGTGATATCTATGCAATGGGTGGAGACTTTAGAGGTTTTTTATTCTCTGTAGGATTACCACAAAATATTTCCGATGAGGAACTAAGGGAACTCTTTGATGGAATTAATGAAGCTTTAAACTATTATGAAGGATACCTACTGGGTGGAGACCTTTCAAAGAGTGAAAAAGTTGTTCTTTCAGGTTTTGCAATAGGTGAGACTGATAAGCCTGTACTTAGAAAAGGTGCAGAGCCAGATGATATAGTTTTTATCACTTCCTATACAGGACTGTCATCGGCAGGATTTAATTTTCTTAAGAATCTCTCTCAGGACGAGAAAAAATTAGTAAAAACTGTCAAATATTTTAGAGATTTTAAGCTATATAACGATATTTTTGGAGTGAACATAAATGAACTCTTGGAAAGTCATTTGATGCCTAAGGCAAGAAAGCCTGATAAATTTAGACACCTTGCAAAGGCTATGATTGATATAAGCGATGGATTACTCATTGATTTACACCGACTTTGTGAGGAAAATGAAGTAGGTGCGGAGATTTATTTACAAAAAATTCCCATACATCCTGCAGTTTTAAAAATTGCAGAATATTTAAATATTGAGCCAATGAAATTAATTCTTTCTGGTGGTGAGGATTATGAACTTTTGGTTATCTCTAATCAAGATGATATAACAGCTCTCGGACTAATTCCTATTGGAAAAATAGTTAAAGGTAGAGGCATATATCTCATAGATCCTCTTAAGGGTAAAATTCCTGCTAAGCCTGAAGGTTGGCAGCATTTTTAATCATGAAAAATTTCACCATAATAACTCTTGGATGTCCGAAGAATACCGTTGACTCCAGACATCTAATAGAGGCACTTAAAAGAGAAGGGTTTTTCTATGTGGAAGAATTTAAAAAGGCTGATTTTATACTGATAAACACCTGCTGTTTTATTGGAGATGCAAAGGAAGAATCCGTTGAGGAGATTTTAACTGCCGCAAAGTTTAAGGCTGATAGAATTCTTATTGTGTTTGGATGCCTTTCAAAAAGATATGGAGACGAATTAAAAAGGGAAATTCCTGAGATTGATGCCATTTTTGGTGTTGATGAAAATATTGGAATAATTAATTATATGAGAAAGTTTAAAGAGGAAAAAGTTGAATCTGGGAATAATGCCGATTACACTGTTGAACCAAAAAGTTATAGATATCTAAAAATAGCTGAAGGATGTAGTCGCAAATGTAGTTTCTGCATAATACCTGATATTAGAGGTAAATTTAGAAGCATAACTCCTGAAAGCATAATAAAGGAAGCAGAGGAATTTGTACGGGCAGGTATCAAAGAGTTAATTTTAGTTGCCCAAGACATTACTCAGTATGGAAAGGATTTGAAAGGATATACTCTTAAAGAACTTCTTCGCGATTTATCACAGATTAATGGTGATTTTTGGATAAGACTGCTTTATCTTTATCCTTCTGATATTGACGAAAAACTAATTCAAGTGATTGCAGAAGTAGAAAAAATAGTAAAATATCTTGATATACCCATGCAACATTCAGAAGAAAGAATTCTAAGGCTTATGGGAAGAAGAGGTACAAGAAAGGATTATCTGAGGAAGATAAGACAAATGCGTGAAGCCATTCCTGGAGTTACCTTAAGGAGTACCTTTATTGTAGGTTTTCCTACTGAAACAGAAGCTGAATTTCAGAGCCTTGTAGATTTCATAGAAGAAGTTCAATTTGAACGCCTCGGAGTTTTTAAGTATTCAAGAGAAGAAGGCACTAAAGCTTATTATTTAAAAGGTCAGGTGCCTGAAACTGTAAAACAAAGAAGATATGATGAAGTAATGTCAAGGCAGGCGATAATTTCCCTTGAGAAAAACAGAACTCTCTTAGGTAAGAAATATGAGGCTTTGATAGACTATATTGACGCAGATATGGCTATAGGAAGACTGTACTGTCATGCACCAGAGATAGATGGAGTTTTAATACTTGAAGACACAGGAAGTCTAAAGGCTGGAGAAAAAATAAAAGTTCTCATTACAGAAGCCTATGAGTATGACCTTAAGGGAGTTATAACTCAGTGAAAAAATACTTAATTCCTCTTATCCTGTTTCTTTCCACCATTCTTACAACACTTTTTGCAGGTGCACTACAGCAGGGAATAAATCTAATCAAAGAACCCATGAGAATATGGGAAGGCTATCCTTTTTCAATAAGCATAATGACCATACTTCTTGGACATGAAATGGGACATTATTTTGCCTCAAAAGCTCACAGAACAAAGGCAACCTTGCCCTATTTTATTCCAGCCCCCTCTATAATAGGAACATTTGGTGCCTTTATCAAAATGAAGTCTCCAATCTTAACAAGAAAAGCCCTTATAGACATAGGAGCAACAGGCCCTATTATTGGCTTTGCCCTCTCTCTAATTGCCTGCATAATAGGTTTAAATATGTCAAAGATAATACCTGTAAACCCTGCGGAAGAGCTATTCATGCTTGGAGATTCTATTTTATTTTCTCTACTTGTAAAATTTACGCTTGGAAGTATTCCATCAGGTCAGGATGTTCTTTTACATCCTGTTGCTTTTGCTGGATGGATAGGACTTTTTGTAACCTCAATGAATCTTTTGCCTGTAGGACAGCTTGATGGTGGACACATAGCCTATGCTCTTTTTGGCAGATGGCATTTTTATATTTCAAGGATATTCCTTTTTACCATTGCTGTAATAGGAGTGTTCTACTGGTATGGTTGGCTTGTATGGGTTTTATTGCTTATTTTCTTAGGTATAGACCATCCACCAATTTTAATTTGGGAAAGCAGGCTAACCTTAGGTCGAAGATTGATTGGTGCAATATCTTTTATAAT
>JAOAGB010000076.1 GCA_026415995.1 Thermodesulfovibrio sp.
TCAACAAGTTTAGGAAACAAAAGATCCTTTACCCTATACTCTGGGGTATCTACGTTTGCGATATTAGAAAGAAGAACACCATGTCTCTTTGAAGAGTAGGTTATTAAATTTTCTAAAACCTTAATTGAATTATCCATTTACAGTCCTCCCATAGGAATTTTTTTCCTCAAGGGGGAAAATATTGCCATATTCTTTTAACTTATTTCTTAAAGTCCTTACAGTTATACCTAAAATATCCGCTGCTTTAGTCTTATTTCCACCCGTTTCAGCAAGGGTTCTGAAGATCATTTCCTTTTCCACATCCCTAAGACTACCCTTAAATGTATCAGTGCCGATTATATCTTTGTTTTCACCCTCTTCGAAGTATATGTCTTCATGAGATATGTAATTTTTTTGACACATAAAAACCGCTCTCTGTACAACATTCTCAAGTTCCCTTACATTTCCTTTCCAGTAATGATTTTTCAATATTTCCATAGCCTTTTTATCAATCCCGAGAATATTTTTATTTATCTTCATGTTGTATTTACGCAAAAAGTGTTCCGATAGAGCCTCTATGTCTTCTCTTCTTTCTCTCAGAGGCGGTAGTTTTATGGGAAATACATTTAAACGGTAATAAAGGTCCTCTCTAAAAGTCCCCTTCTCGCATTCTTTTTTAAGATCCCTGTTAGTTGTCGCTATAATTCTAACATCTATTTTTATTGGATCCTTGCCCCCAACTCTGTCAAACTCTTTTTCCTGCAATACCCTTAAAAGTTTTGCTTGTAGAGGTAAAGCCATCTCACCAATCTCATCAAGTAGTATTGTACCACCCTGGGCTTTCTCAAATTTTCCAATCCTTCTTTCTAAAGCGCCAGTAAAGGCACCCTTTTCATGACCAAAGAGCTCACTTTCTAATAGGTTTTCTGGAATTGCTGCACAGTTAACCGCCACAAAAGATTTATCGGCTCTCTTACTATTTTTATGAATATATCTTGCTAAAACTTCTTTACCTGTTCCACTCTCTCCATATATCAGGACAGTAATATCACTGCTTGCAAGACCCGTCGCTAAATTGACAATCTTTTTCATATCTTCTGACGCAAAAATTATATCTTTATTATCAATAGATTTTGGAACAAGCCCTTCAATAGCCTTTTTTAAAGAATCATAAGAAAAGGGCTTCATAATATAGTCCGCTGCACCTAATTTCATAGCTTCAACAGCACTTTCAACAGTTCCAAAGCCAGTAATTATTAAAACTGGTGTAAAAAATCCTTCCTTTCTTACATGCTTTAAAAAAGAAAGTCCATCCATCTTGGGCATCATCATATCTGAAACTATTAGAGAAAAACCTTCCTTTTTTATCTTTACAAAACCATCCTCTCCATCAACAGCAAGGGTAACAGAAAATCCTAATCTCTCTAACGCTTCCTTCAAGGCACTTCTCATCTGAGGGTCATCATCAATTGCCAATACTTTGCCCTTGGAAAGATTATTCATAACTTCCTCCTTCAAGTGGTATGAATATCTTAAATTCTGATCCCTTGCCCACTTCTGAATTAACTTCAATAAATCCTTTATGAGCCTCAATAATCTTCAGTGTAATTGCAAGTCCTAAACCAGTTCCTGAATCCCTTGTTGTATAGAAGGGGTCAAAAATTTTATTAATATTCTCTTTGCTGATACCATGGCCATTGTCTTTTATAGATAGGGCTATGAAATCTCTCTCTTTATTTGAGCTGATAACAATTACTCCCCCTTCATCAACAGCATAATAGGCATTCTGCAGAATGTTAAATATCGCCTGTTTTAATAGATCCACATCTGCGAAAATTGTTATTTCGCCTATTATTTTTTTTAATTTTATTTTCTTCTTCAAAATCAAGGGCTTAAAGAGTTCTAACACCTCATCAACTAAAACCGATAGGGATATTAAACTTCCCCTAACCTTTCTCTCTCTTGCAAAATAAAGCATATTGTTTAATATATTATTCAAACTTCCTATCCCAGCAATTATCCCCTCCACAAGCTCGTTTTTCTTAACCGAACCCTCTTCTTCTCTCAACATTGATGCAAAAAGTTCAATGCTGCAAAGAGGACTCCTAATCTCATGAACAATCTTTGCTGCCATTTCTCCCATAGCGATTAGTCTTTTGTTTCTTTCATAATGATTTTCAATCTCCTTTATCCTGCTAATGTCCTTTATAACTACAATTTTGCCATTTTCCTCTTTGCTTCCATTTTTTACAGTATATTCGGAATATATAACTGGCGTATGTTTACCGTCCTTAATTAGAAACTGATTCTCGCCTTCTTTCTTGACTTCAAAGCCTAATGTAGAAAAATGTTTTCCAACACAACCATTTTTATCAATTTTAAGGAGCTTTTTAGCCCCATTGTTAAACATTAAAATAGTTCTTTCCCTATCCAATACTATTATTGCCTCATCAAGACTATTTAGAACGGTTTCTAAAAAATTATTTGTCCTTTCCTTTTCTTCGAGAGAGTTTTTAAGTTCAAGATTTGCCTTTTCAAGCTCCTTCGTAAGATAATCAATCTTCTCCTGAAGTGCTAAGAAATAGTTTTCCAAGCTCTTTGATGCATCAAGAAAACTCGAAAAGGCTTCTTTTAATAGATCCTGGTTCATAAATTATACTCCCTGATTAGGCTTTCGACCTTTTTTTCCTGTTCTTTGATTTTATTCAGAGTCTCATCAAACTTGCTTTTTGAAAAATTGGGCAATCTTTCTCCATTTTGAAGGGCTATTATGCTTTTTTCTATACCTTCTCTATCTTCTTTTGTCAGATTTTTTGAAGAAAGGGCTTTTTTATAACATTCTAATGCAATTTTTTTATCGCTGTAAAAATAATAATCACCGATTCTTCTGTATATTTCCCATTCTAAGTCTTCATGTTTAATCCATTTTGTTAATAATGCCTTAACCTTGTTTTTATTTGAGATCTTTTTCTCCAAATAAAAGAAATTATCAACATCTTCCTTTATTGGCTTATTTACCTTTTCAAGGATACTAAAGGCCTTATCAAAACTACCATCTATCAGATAATCATATAGCTTTAGCCTTTCTGAAAGTGCCTTATCTACATAATTTTCAAGCTTAAGGGCTTTTTGAACTTCGCCTTTTTTTAGATAATATTCAAATAATAAATTGGCAGATTTTTTCTTATCTTCTCCACCACTTAAAAGAAAGACTCTTTCTAATATTTGCAACTTTTTCTCTTCAGAAAGCTTTTCGGCATGTTTTATTAAAGTTGTAAATCTCTTTGTTTTATATAAATAGGGTAGATATTTTTCAAAAACCTTTGTAAAGTCATCGCTGTTTTTACTTGATAGATCATTTAATATATACTCAATTTCTTTTATAACTTCATCATCATATCTATTTAATTTTAACAACTCGTCAATATATTTAGTTGCATTTTTATAATCCCCTTCTTCTCGAGATAAAGTTATTAAATAAACAGTAGCCTTTTCATAACTTTTTGCAACTGGAAAGTTGTTTCTTAATTTTTCAAAATGCCCTTTTGCTATATCCTTTTTCCCCTTTTCAAGGTAAATTTTGCCAAGATAGTAAATAGCTTCTGCCTTTGCTTCTCTATCATTTCCTCTCTCTGCTTCATTGAAAAAATTAATTGCCGATTCATTGTCTCTTTCTGCATAGGCAATTAGCCCTAAAGACAGACTTGCTTTCGCCTCAAAATCTTTTAACCTTTTAGCACCTGATAGATAAGTTTTAGCTTCCTTTAATCTACCTTTATTCCTTAAAGCCTCACCGTAATAATAATAAATGTCTGGATTGTTTGTTAAAAACTCCTTCTCTGTTTTTGCTATATTTTCAAAGATCTTAATTGCCTCATCAAATCTATTTAGTCTTACATATGCTTTCGCTTTCACAATCTGGGCTGAAAGGGTTGGTTGAACCTTTTGATAATAGTGAATTGCTTCCTTTCCATCTCCGAGGCCTTCATATGCCTGAGCGATGAGAAGATAAGCATCGTTTAGATAGAAGGAATTCGGGCTATTCTTTATAAGATTATGCAGAATAAGCTTTGCTTCATTAAAGTTTTTGAGGTTCAAATAACATTCGCCTCTCTTAAAAAGGGTATAATCTTTATCTTTTGTCGTATTTGCATTTATAAAAGCTAACTTAAAGTAATCAATAGCTTTTAAATATTTTCCCCTTTTCATAAAAAATTCAGCAGAGAGTTTATAAAACTCATACTTATTATTAGAGGGGTCTGTCTTCTCAATGAAACTTATTGCCTCTTCAAACTTTCTTTCTTCTATCATTTTTTTTAATGAATCAACTTCAGACAAACCTTTCTCCTGTCCATATAGACCAACAGATAATAAACAAACAGTTATGACTATGAAAAACAAATTAAAAAAAGTCTTAAAAAACTTTTTTCCTATCACGATTAACTTATATGCAACAACTGTGCCGTCTATAAGTATCTGAAAGTAATGAATTTTTCAGAAAAATATTGGTGTCATAAATTTGTCGATGAATTTAGAATAAAAGGGTGCTTGCTGTATTTAGAGTTTTTAGTAAATCTTTATAATTACTAAACCTCAACGGGTAAACCAGTGTCGAAGGGGATTTTCATCTTCTTCATTTTCTCAATGAGGGTAGTTCTATTTAATCCCAGAAGAGATGCTGCCTTACTTTTTACACCATTTGTTCTTTTTAAAGCTTCAATTATTGCCTTTCTTTCAAAATCATTAAGGACTTTATTTAGATCGAACCCATTTTCTGGAAAAACAAAATCACCAGCGGTTACATCAAGTGTCTTTGAAGGTTGATATAAGTCTTTCTGGTTTCCTAAAATCTTTTCTGGCAGATCATAAATTTCAACTTTGTTTCCAGAAACAAGAACAGATAACCTATCGCAAAGATTTTCCAATTCTCTAATATTTCCTGGCCAGTGATAATTTTCAAGGCATCTCATGGCATCTTTGCTTATTGTAAGGATTTGCCTTTTTCTTTTTTTACAAAACTTCGCTAAAAAATGATTTAGAAGCAAGGGGATATCTTCCTTTCTTTCTCTCAACGGTGGTATATGAATGGGAATTACATTAAGTCTATAAAACAAGTCTTCTCTAAACTTACCCTCGAGAACATCCTTTTCAAGATCCCTGTTTGTTGCTGATATGATTCTTACATCAACCTTTAATGTCTTACCACCACCAACCCTCTCAAACTCCCTTTCCTGAATAAATCTAAGAAGCTTGACCTGCAATGGAAGTAATAATTCACCAATTTCGTCAAGAAAAAGCGTGCCCTTATCAGCTAATTCTACCCTACCCTTTTTAGTGGCTACCGCTCCAGTGAAAGCGCCCTTTTCATAACCAAAAAACTCTGATTCTAAAAGCTCCTTTGGTATTGCTCCACAATTTATTGGTACAAAGGGGTACTTTGAACGATAACTCATATAATGAATTGTTTTTGCAATTAATTCTTTTCCAGTTCCAGACTCGCCAGTAATTAGAATAGTTGCATCACTGTCCGCAACCTTTGTAATTAAAGAAAAAATCTCCTGCATCTTAGGAGAAT
>JAOAGB010000014.1 GCA_026415995.1 Thermodesulfovibrio sp.
ATAATCTTCTTTATTTCAATTTCTATATGTCATTCAGAAGAGAAGCCTTCAGTATTAAAACAGGATGAAAAAAAAGAGATAATTTTTACAGGCAACGAGGATTTTGTATTATTGCCTGAAAAAGAAGAAAATTTCATACAAAAAATAGAGAGAAATATCAATCTATTTTCTGAAAGGATTAAGGAAAAATTTTCCATATGGCTTTCACGTTCTACAAAATATATTGAAACAATGAAAAATATCCTTATCCAAAAAGGCTTACCAGAAGACTTAGTATATCTACCACTTATTGAAAGCGGGTTTAATGTTAATGCACGTTCTCCTGCAAAAGCTGTAGGACCTTGGCAATTCATAGAAAGCACTGCAAAAAGATACGGATTAGTGATAAATTGGTGGGTAGATGAGAGAAAAGACCCGATTAAATCAACAGAAGCAGCTGCCAGATATCTATCTGACCTCTATAGGATGTTTGGTGATTGGTCATTGGCTTTGGCAGCATACAATGCTGGAGAAGGTAGGGTCTATAGAGCAGTAAATAGATATGGAGAAAATGACTATTGGAATCTTTTAAACACAAGATATCTTCCAAGAGAAACAAAGGATTATGTGCCGAAATTCATTGCTGCTATAACTATTGCTAAACAGCCTGAATTTTTTGGATTTGATAACTTAAAAGAACACAAGCCTATTAACTATGATGAAGTAATTATACCCTCTCCCACAGATATTGAAGTTATTGCTAAATGTGCTGAAACCAATGTGGATGTTATAAAAGAGTTAAATCCGGAGTTAAAAAGATGGGCAACGCCACTGAATGTAAAAGATTATAAAATAAGAATACCTTACGATAAAAAGGAGAAATTTCTTGAGAATTTTGAAAAAATTCCCATTGAAAAAAGATTTAGTTATGATACATATATTATTAAAAAAGGGGATACAATTAGTAAGATTGCAAAAAACACTAAGCTTTCAACAAATGTTCTATATGAAATGAATGGTAAAGAAATATTTCGCAATCCGAAACCAGGAACTGTAGTAAAAATTCCACCTAATGATAAATTTACACCTCTAAATGAAGACCTTTATAAGGAGAAAAAAATTACAAATAAAAACAAAAATTCTAAAAAAAGCAAAACAACTGATAAAAATAAAAATGTTGGATTGAAAAAAGATTCCTCCGATAAAAACAAATCTGTAAAAAAAGTTAAAGAAACAGTAAGAGTTAAATAATTTAAAGCAATATGCAAAAACTTACTGATAAAGTAACAATAATTACAGGTGCATCAAAGGGAATAGGATTAGCAACTGCCTATAGATTTGCCCAAGAAGGTTCAAATTTAATGTTAATAGCCCGTTCAGAAAACTATCTTAAAGATATTTCTGAGGATATACAAAAAAAATATGGGAAAAAAGTGATATTTACAGGGGCAGACATTTCAAAACCAGAGGAAATTGAAAAGGCTTTTGAAGTTTTCACAAAAAATTTCTCAAAGATTGATATTCTTATAAATAATGCTGGAAGAGGTATTTTCAATTATATACAAAACGGTTCTATAAAGGAATGGAAGGAAGTTATAGACTTAAATCTGACAGGACTTATCTATCTTACACATCTATCAGCAAATTTGATGATTAAGGAGAGAAAAGGCCACATAGTAAATATTTCATCTGTTGCAGGCAGGATAGGAATTCCAGGCTGGTCAGTTTATTGTGCCACTAAATGGGCTGTCGTAGGATTTTCTGAATCTATAAGAAAGGAATTACTAAAATACAATATAAAGGTTACAGTTATTGAACCAGGAGTTGTAAAAACAGATTGGGGAGAAAATATGTCTGAAGAATGGATCAAACAAAGAGCACAGATGAATGCTTTAGCGCCAGAAAACATTGCTGAAGCAATATTATACGTGGTAACTCAACCCGAAAATGTATCTATAAATGAATTATTAATAAGACCTACGGAGCAGGAAAGATGAGCCTAACACATTTTGATGAAATGGGAAGAGCTAAAATGGTTGATGTTACAGCTAAATCTGTGACAGAAAGAATAGCTATAACCGAAGGTATTGTAAAGATGAAAAAGGAAACTTTAAAAATGATATTAGATAAAGAAATTGCAAAGGGAGATGTATTTCAAGTTGCTCGACTTGCAGGTATAATGGCAGC
>JAOAGB010000021.1 GCA_026415995.1 Thermodesulfovibrio sp.
GAAGCTGAAAACGTTATTCGTAACACAGACTTTGCAGCAGAAATGACTAACTTTACAACAATGCAGATAAGAATGCAGTCTGGTGTGGCAATGCTTGCTCAGGCAAATGCCTTACCTCAGTTAGTGCTTCAACTTCTGAGATAATTTAGTATAACTTCGCCCCCTCTACTTGAGGGGGCATTAAAATTTTGAAATGGGAGTAAAAGATGAGGCTGGATGGGATAGGTAAAGAGATAATAGCAATAAATCCATACAAAAATATTAATGTGCAATCTTTTAAACAGGCATCGAAAGATTTAGAAACACAGGTAAAACCTTTCAGCCAGATAGATGAAATTAAAAAAGAAATTCAAAAACCGTTTACTATATCACAGGAAGAATTAAACAAATTAGTGGAAAAGCTAAAACATAAATTTAACATGATTGAAAAATATTTAAAAATAGACATTGATGAGCAACTTAAAATGCCTATTTCTAAGATAATTGACATGAGAACAGAGGAAATAATTAGACAAATTCCTCCAGATTGGATTGTTGATATTTTAAGAAGGATGGAAGAGTTAAAGGGTGTTTTTTATACTGAGGAGGTTTAATAATGGCTGACCTTTATATTTCAGGTCTTACAGGTGCCTTTGATACAGAGACTATGATAAGTAATCTCTTAAAGATTAAACAACAGCCTCTCAATAATCTTGCACAGCAGAGAGCACTTATACAGACAAAGGTATCAAGCCTTTCTAATCTTTACGGTGCATTAAATGGTATGCAAAGCTTTTTTAGTAGCCTTGATATAGGAAAGATTTTTTCCACAAAGAAAGCAAACTCTTCGAATACAAATGTGCTTACAGCAACCTCAACAAAGGATACGCCAAATCTTACAATGAGCCTTAATGTTACAAAACTTGCTCAGACAGAGATGAGAGCAAGCACAAAAGGTGTGTTATCCCTTACAGATACTTTTTCTTCTTCTGGCATGATGACACTTAAATACTGGAAAGATAATTCAAACTTTACAACTTATACTATAAATTACTCAGCAGGACAGACTCTTCAAGAGCTTGTAAGCAGCATAAATTCAGCACAAAATGATATTAAAGCATCAGTTTACTATACAGGCTCTGAATACCGTTTGCTTCTTACAGAGGCAGATGCTTCAAAGTCAAAAAAGGAAACAGAAGAAAATAACAGTGTAATTGAAGCAGAAGGATTACCCTCTGAACTTTATAATTCTGAAGTAGGGATGCTTGAAACTTTGCAGAATGCACAAAATGCATCTATTAGAGTTGGTAATTCAAATACAGAGATTACCTCAGCATCAAATACTTTCAGTAATTTAGTGACAGGGCTTGAAATTACAATAAAAAGCACAGGTTCTGCAACAGTAACCATAAGTGAAGACTACTCTCAGGTAGACAGCACTTTGAACAGTTTTGTATCACAATACAATGGAGTTGTATCATTAATAAATCAACTTACAGGCAAAGGTGCACAGTTTCAAGGAGATAGCACAATTACAACAATAAAAGCAGGTTTTGTAAGGATGCTTAATCCCCTCATTAATGCAGGTTTGATAAATTATTCCGATAAAGATGGCACAATATCAATAAACAGTGAGACTCTTAGTAGCTTGAAAACTTCAAATCCTGAAAAACTTAGCAATATACTCACCACCTTAAAAGATTCCTTTTCCAGTCAGCTCAATGCATGGACAGGAGCAATCAATACTTATAAAAATATTGGCGAAGGACAGATAAACAGTATAAATCAAAAAATAAGTAATCTACAGGAATATCTTGTAAAGTATGAGGAAAGATTACGTAAAGAGTATGCACAACTTGAGGCTTTTATAAATCAGATGAATCAAATTAGTTCAAGGCTTCAGGATTTTATGACAACTTTATCAGAAATGACAGGAGGGAATAAAAAATGACCTATGTAGATTCCTATCTTCAGAGCAAAGTTATGGGAGCCGATGGATTGGAACTTATAACAATGCTCTATGACAGAGCAATTGTTGCATTAAATCTTGCAAAGGACTCCATATTAAAAGGGCTCGATGACCCTGAGAGAGTCAATAAAAAGGCAAAGGAACTTGGAAAGGCAACAGATATACTATATTATCTTAATGATAACCTTGATAAACAAAGAGGTGGAGAAATTGCTAAAAATTTAGGTCTCATATATACCACTTTAACAAGTGAACTTGTAAGAGCTAACCTTTTTAATGATGTGGAAATAATAGAAAAATGCATAGAGATACTTAATAATTTGAAATTAGCTTGGGAAGATGTGAAAAAACAGACAAGGGAGTCCCAAAATGAACACAAAAGAGCATTCGCAGGAGCAGTCTAAAACAAGAAGTCTTCTCGTACAGGCAGAACTTGCTCTGAAGGAGGATCGCTTTGAAGAAGCCATTGCCATGCTTTCAGGGATAAAAGTGGAAGAATTTGCTACCTTGACCATGGAAGAACTTCATGCAATTGGAAATTTGATAAATTATATAAAAAGTCTTGCAGAGAAAAAAAAGGAAGCCCTTGTAAATCAATTAAAAGTAATTCAGGCAAGCAAAGAGTATCTATAAATTTTGAAATAGCCTTTTTGTCGTTGTATAATCTAATCTATGCTTGATAAGAAATATCTCCTTCCAAAAGATGCGGTTAAACTAATTTTGGAAAATGTTAAATTTAGAAGCCTTTCAAGTGAAAGGGTTTCATTAGAAGAGGCATACGATAGGGTTACTTATGACGATATTGTTGCTCCAGAAGATTTGCCGGGATTTCTCCGTTCCACAGTTGATGGTTTTGCCTTGAAGGCATCAGATACCTTTGGTGCAAGAGAAAGTTCACCTGCCTATATAAATGTTAAAGGTGACATTCCTATGGGTATAATTCCAGGTTTTACAATCTCGCAAGGTGAATGTGCCTCCATTGCAACAGGCGGTATGCTTCCAGAGGGTGCTGATGCTGTTGTAATGATTGAACATGTAAACATTATTTCTCAGGATCTCATAGAGGTTTTAAAATCAGTTTCTCCGTGGGAAAATGTAATTTTTAAGGATGAGGATATAAAAAAGGGTGAAATTGTAATAAAGGCAGGAAAAAGATTAAAACCTCAAGATATTGGTGCTTTAGCGGGTCTTGGAATAACCACTGTTCAGGTAACGAGAAAACCTATTGTTTCAATTATTCTTACGGGAGATGAAATTGTACCTCATACCGAAAAGGCTTTACCAGGACAAGTGAGGGATGTTAATTCTTTTACCCTTTCAGGGCTTTCCATAAAGGCTGGTGCAGTGCCATTAAAAATGGGAATTTTAAGGGATGTTTATGAAGAAATAAAGGTTGCCGTTGAAAAAGCCTTTGAAAATAGTGATGTTGTTCTTATTACAGGTGGGACAAGTGCTGGATTGAAGGATATGACAGCCAAAGTTATAGATGAACTTGGTTCACCGGGTGTGCTTTTTCATGGTGCATCAATTAAGCCGGGTAAACCAATTATTGGAGGTGTGTGTAGAGGAAAGCCTGTTTTTGGACTGCCAGGGCATCCTGTTGCTGTTTATATTTGTTTTGAATTATTTGTCAGACCTGTTATTGAACAAATGCTTGGATTAAAAGAACGAAAGGTAAAGAGATTTTTAAAGGCTAAAATGGCAAGAAATCTTCATTCTCAAGCAGGAAGAGAAGATTTCATAAGAGTTTTCCTTGAGGAGAAGGATGGACAACTTTGGGCAGTTCCACTTTTAAGTAAATCAGGACTAATAATGAGCCTTGTCAAGGCAGATGGTATAGTTTATATTCCTTCTGATCTTATCGGACTTCAAGAAGGTGAAGAGGTGTTAGTAGAGATTATTGATTAGTAGTAGCAGACCACTTTATGGATTCTCTATAAGAAATTGGTTCTCTCTTTAAAAGTCTCTGAATAGGATAGACTTTTTCAGAATATCCACATAAATTGTCACGCCACATCATTTTAAATTGTTCTTCAGCAAAGATTTTTAATAGAGATTTAGAAAATGGAATGAATAGGACTTTTTTATTCATTAATGATATAAAATCTTTGACTATGTCTTTTAGAGTTGCCTTTTCATTCCCACATAGTTCAAAAATAGCGTTTTCTTTAAATTTAATAGCTTCTATGAAACATTCGGCCACATCTCTTACATCAACAGGCTGAAATCTATATCCACTAATATTAGGGAATAAAATTATGGGTGTAGTCTTTATTATAGACTTTAGCTTAGAAAACAATAGTTGTTCTGGACCTAAGATAAAGGAGGGACGAAGGATTGCGTAGTTAATCCCGCTTTTAATTAGTTCCTTTTCTGCCATTAACTTTGTTATGTGATATTTTGATGGTGCCCTTTCATCAACACCCAGGGCACTCATATGGATGACTTTTTTGGGAGGATATTTTTTTAATATGTCATAAAGTATTTTTGAATATTCATAATGAACCTTCTCAAATGTAATTCCCTTAGATTTAATCTCCTGAATTATCCCTATGAGATGGATAACATAATCTGGATTTACAGTGTTTATAATTTTTAAAAGTTTTTCTTTTTCCGAAAAATCCTCAAGCAAATGAAAAGATACTTTATCAGAAAAGATTTTTCTTGCTTTATCGGGATTTCTCACAATGAGATGAACTTCATATCCCTTTTTTAAGGCTTCTCTTACAACATATCTACCAACAAAACCTGTTCCACCTGTTATGAGAATTTTTTCCATTTTTTTATTTTATCAGTTTTTTAAAAAATCGAGTACTTTTTTAGCTAAATTAATATTAAAGCTTGGTAAATCGGCAATTTCATCAATGGATGCTTCTTTTATCTTTGACAGACTTCCAAATTTTCTAAGAAGAATAAGCCTTCTTTTTTTCCCTATACCTGGAACTTTTTCAAGTATTGATTCAAATTGTGTTTTCTTTCTAAGTTTTTTATGATAACTAATGGCAAATCTATGGGCTTCATCTCTGATTTTTTTTAGGAGAAGAGAGGATGGCTTTTTATCTTCAAGATAAATTTCTTTTCCGTCAGGTAATATAACTCTATCTGGTTCTTTTGCTATAGCAAACACTTTTAAATTACTTGCGAGTTCATTCATTACTTTTAGCGCTGTATTTAAGTGCCCCTTTCCTCCATCAATTAGAATTATGTCTGGCGAAGCTATGCCATCTTTGATGTCAAAGTATTTAATGATCCTAAGAACAATTTCTCTCATTGATGCATAATCATCTATTCCCTCCGTTTCTTTAACCTTTAAGTGTCTATAGTATTTTTTATTGAAGGAGCCCTCTTCCCAATAAATAAAGCTTCCTACAGAATTTGTTCCAAAAAGCGTAGATACATCAAAGGCACCTATTTTTCGAGGTATTTCCTCTAATCTCAATCTCTCTTTAAGCTCATTTAGGATGCTTTCATCAGGAGATTGATGATGGGTTATATGGACTTTTGCATTTTTAATGGCCATTTCAAGGATATCTCTTTCCTCTTTCTTTTCTGGAGTTTTTATCTGAACTGCTATCTTGCCTTTTTCAGATAGCCATTTTATTATTTCTTCGTAGTGTTCAGGCTTTTGTTCCAAAAGTATTATTGGTGGTGGAAGAAGAGCTTCCTTAGAATAAAGAGATTCAATAACAGAAAGCGTTAGATCAGAAAGATTTTCATAGACTGCCCTTTTAATTAAATAATCCTTTGACCCTACTAAAACTCCATTTCTTATGAATAGAATATTAACTGAGACAACCATGTTATTGGAATAAATTCCAATTACATCCATATCATTTAATAGGTGAGATACAACTCTTTGTTGCTCAAAAATTCTCTCAAGTTTTTTTATCTGGTCTCTAATCTTTGCTGCGTCCTCAAATTTTAATTCATTACTTAGTTTTAGCATTTTATCTCTTAATTTTTCTAAAAGCTCTTTTCTTTGCCCTTTGAGAAACATTATTACAGTTTCTACTCCTCTAAGATATTCTTCCTTTGTAATTTTACCAGCACAGGGTGCAGGACATCTTTTCATCTGAAACTGAATGCAGGGCCTTAAAGCTTTGTTTAGATTGTATTTACAGGTTCTTATAGGGAAATTTCTTCTAATAAAAGAAAGAGCTTCCCACATTGATTGAGCTGGCACATAGGGACCAAAATATAAATTACCATCTCTTTTTATTTTTCTTACAACTTCTATTTTAGGCCAATCTTCTGTTATAGAGATTTTCAAATAGGGATAGCTTTTATCGTCTCTTAGAAGAATATTAAAGGGAGGTTTGTATTTTTTTATTAAATTTGCTTCAAGAACTAAAGCTTCAAATTCGTTTGATGTTACTATGTAAGATAAATCTTTAACTTTTTCCATCATCCTGGCTTTTCTTGAATCAAGCTCTTCTTTGTTTAAATAACTGCGAAGACGGTTTTTTAGATTCTTTGCTTTGCCTACATATAAAACCTTGCCTTTTTTATCCTTAAATATGTATACTCCCGGAAGAGTGGAAATTTTTGAAATTTCTATCATAAATATATTATATTAATTTCACTCTTGACATTTAGAAACTTTTTGTGTATTATAACTTAAACTATTTTTAGAAAGGAGGCTTAGCGTGGAAGCACCAACTTTTTTGCACATGTTATTCCCTTCTATCCCGCCTTATGTTAGCTATTCCTGGTTAGCCATGGGACTGATCATTGCTGTAGCATTTGTCGTGAAAAGTAATCTCAAGATGGTTCCTGCAGGAATTCAGAATGTTATGGAAATGCTTATTGAATTTTTGCGAGGGCAGGCTTTGATGAGCATTGGACAGCATTGGGGAGATAAATTTTTGCCTCTCTTAGGCACTCTTTTTATTTATATTTTAGTGTGCAATTTATTCGGACTTATTCCAGGTTTTGAATCCCCAACTTCCAATGTGAACATGACCTTTGCCATGGCAATTCCTGTATTTTTTATCTACCAGTTTATGGGCTTTAAGGTACATGGCATTCGTTATCTGGAACATTTTCTTGGTCCCATCAGAAGTATCTATGCTATTCCATTCATGATGTTTATGTTCGTTGTTGAATGGATAACACATTTAGCAAGACCTTTAACACTGGGTGTCCGACTCTTTGGTAACATGTTTGGTAAACATCTTTTATTAATGGTTCTTGGAATTCTGGCTCCACTAATAGTTCCTGTTGCATTTCTCTGTCTTGGTACTCTTGTTAGCGTACTTCAGGCATATGTTTTTATGTTGCTTACAGCTGTTTATATAGCAGGCTCAGTTGAAGAGTCTCACTAATATCACTAAAGAAAGGAGGGAAGTATAATGAGAAAGCTTTTTGTAGTTCTTCTTGCTGCTCTTGTTGTTGTATTGACTGCATCAGCAGTATTTGCCGCTGATTCAGACCCAGCAAAGCTCAACTATTATGGATGGGCAACAGCTGGTGCATTAATTGGACTTGGTGCTGCAGCTGGTGGTGGCGGAGCTGGAATGGGACAGGGTCTCAGAGGTATTCTTGAAGGTTCTGCAAGAAACCCTGGAGTCACCGGAAAACTCATGACACTCTTCATCGTCGGTCTTGCATTGATTGAGTCTCTTGTCATTTATGTTCTCGTATTTGTTCTTATTACCTTCTACGCAAATCCTTTTGTGAAGTAATTTTTCTATCTATTATTTTTTCAAAAAAGGGGAGCAAAAGCTCCCCTTTTTATTTTGTATAATCAAGGGTTACTTTAAATAAACTTGTTTTCCATATATTTACCTGTTTATAATACTTTTCAATGATACCAGAGACCAGTATTCAATTAGAGCATTTAAAAAAGATACTTGAATTTTCTGCAATAATAAACTCGTCCCTCGAAATTGAAGAGATAAGGAAACGAACGATAGAGGCTTTAGTAGAACTTACAAACAGTGAGGCAGGTAGCCTTCTTCTTTATGATGAAAATACTGAAGAGCTGTATTTTGATGTTGCTATTGGAAAAAAAGCTGATAAAATTAAAACCATTCGACTCAAACTCGGACAAGGTATTGCAGGATGGGTTGCTCAGCATAGGGAAGTTTTGATCATAAATGATGTGCAGAAGGACCCGAGATTTTTTAAAAAAGCTGATGAAAAAAGCGGTTTTATCACAAAGACAATGATATGCGTTCCGGTTTTCTCAAAGGATAAACTGATAGGTGTTCTGCAAGTAATAAATAAAATAGAAGGTTTATTTACTGAGTATGATGCAGAGTTATTAAAATCTCTCGCTAATCAGGTTGCGGTAGCAATAGAAAATGCAAAGCTTTATAATGAATTAAAAGAGACCTTTTACGAAATTGTCTTTGCCTTGGCAGATACAATTGAAAAGAGAGACCCTTACACTGGTGGGCACACTAAAAGAGTCATGGATTACTGCATTGCCATCGGGAAAAAGATGGGATTAGATAAAAATGAACTTGAAAAGCTTAAGCTTGCAGCAATCCTTCATGACATAGGTAAAATTGGCATTAGAGACTCTGTTTTGCTTAAAGAAGGAAAGCTAACAGATGAAGAATTTGTGTTAATAAAAAAACATGCACTATTTGGAGCAGAGATACTACAACATGTAAAAAAACTTGAGGTAATACTGCCTGGGGTAAAATATCATCATGAAAATTTTGATGGTTCAGGTTATCCTGAGAAACTTAAAGGTGAACAGATCCCTCTTATTGCAAGGATTATTGCTGTAGCAGATACCTTTGATGCTATGACAACTGACAGACCATATAGAAGAGGTCTTTTTTTTGAAGAAGCACTTTTAGAGCTTAAAAAAAAGGAAGGAACACAGTTTGATCCAAAAGTTGTAGAGGCTTTTATCAAAGTATTTGAGAAAGGAGAATTAAGAAAAGTTGGAGATTAAGGTTCTTGGGGCTTCTGGGTCTGATATCCCTGGGCTTCATTTAACTTCTTTTCTTTTGGACAAAAAAATTCTCTTTGATGCCGGTGGAGTTACAAGTTCTTTAAGTTTGAAGGAGCAACAGAAGATAAAATATATTTTCATAACACATGCACATCTTGACCATATTAGAGATATACCTTTTCTTGCAGACAATCTGATTTTAAGTGGTAAAAAGTCTCAAATAACAGTTTTTTCGATAAAGGAGGTTATTGATGATATCAAGAGACATCTACTTAATCACAGAATATGGCCTGATTTTACAGTAATTCCAAATGAAAAAGAGTCTATTTTAAAGCTTGAAAAAATAAAACAAGGAATCCCCATTATAATTAACGGGTTTAAAATCACTGGATTTAAAGTAAATCACTCAGTACCGGCAGTTGGTTATCTTGTTCAGAAGGGAAAGAAATCTTTTTTTTACACAGGTGACACCGGTCCTACCAAAAAAACATGGCAAAGTATATCAGGTATAAAATTAGATGCTTTGATAATTGAATCTTCCTTCCCTGATAAAATGAAGAAAATTGCTCAGACAACAGGACACTTAACCCCTGAATTGCTTTTCGAGGACATATCATTAATTAATCCTATCCCAAAACTAATATATATCACTCACATCAAACCCTTTTATATAAAAGAAATTGAAAAAGACATCTTTAAGAGATTTTCCTTTAAAATAAAAATCCTTGAAGGCGGTGAAATTATAAGGCTTTGAGAATTTATCTGATTTATGTATAAAAAAAGAGATTCTAAAAAAAGTATATACTATCTTTGTGGAATAATAATTAGTCTAATATTTTGTATATTATATTTTTTTCAACTGAAACCTCTTCATACGTTTGATTTAAAGTTATACGACATTTTATTCATCTTAAGAGGAGAGGAGAGGCCTTCTCATCAAATTGTAATTGTTGCAATAGATGACTACTCTTTAGAAAAATTAGGTAGATGGCCTTGGAGCAGAGACATAATTGCAAAACTTATTGATAAATTATCAGAAAACTCTCCAGCTGTTATTTCTTTTGACATAATATTCAGCGAATCTGAAAAAAATGATTATATACTTGCAAAAAGTATAAATAAAGCAGGAAATGTGATAATGCCTGTGGTTTTCTTTTTTGATAAAGAGGGATCAGCTCAAAAAGAAATAATCCTGAACTCATCAATTAGAGTGATAAATCATGAAAAATTTATGGAATATGCTCCGTTGTCTTCAAAAAAAGTCTTAATTCCTGTAAATACTATTTCAAATGCTTCGGCAGGCTTTGGACATATTAATATGTTTCCAGACATTGATGGAACAATAAGAGCAGAAACCCTCTTTATTGAATATTATGGACATTTAATTCCTTCTTTGCCTCTTAAAACTGCAGCAGTTTATCTTGGGATACCAGAGGGAAAATTTCTAATTGATGCTACAAATGGGATTTATCTTGGTAAAAGATATATACCTACAGATAAATATGGAAGAATTCTTATTCACTACTATGGTGGAAATCAAAACTTTAAACATATTTCTGTTATAGATATCCTTGAAGGCAGGGTAAAAAAAGAGGATATAGAGGAAAAAATAATTTTAATTGGTGCAACAGCTATTGGAATATATGATTTAAGGGTGACACCCTTTAGTTCTGCCCTTCCTGGAGTTGAAAAGCATGCAAATGTAATTGAATCGATTCTTTCGAATAAAAGCATTATAGTTACACCTCCTGATTTAGTTATTTTTTTGATAATACTAATAGGATTAATAGGTAATTTGTTTTATCAGAAATTCAAAGCAGTTTATTCACTTATTATTCTTATGGTTTTAGTTTTGATTACTTTTTCGTTTTCCTTCTTTCTTTTCATATTTAAGGGGGTATGGTTTTCATATCTTTATCCGTCAGCCAATTTAGTTGCTCAGTTTATGGTTATAATTGCCATAAAATATGCATATTCTGAGAAAGAAGCTCGACATATAAGGAAAATATTCTCTAACTATGTTACAGAAAGAGTTGTAAATGAATTAATGAAAACCCCCTCTATGGCAAAGCTTGGAGGAGAGAAAAGAGAAGTGACAGTTCTATTTGCAGATATTAGAAATTTTACATCTATATCAGAAAAACTACAGCCTGAAGAGGTTGTATATTTACTTAATGAATATTTTGGTGCAATGACAGAAATTATATTTAAATGGGAAGGCACTCTGGATAAATTCATGGGAGATGCGATTATGGTATTCTGGGGAGCCCCCCTTGAACAGCCTGATCATGCAGATAGAGCAATTAATTGTGCTGTAGAAATGTTAAAGAGACTCAAAGAACTTTGCAAAAAATGGAATAATGAAGGCAAACCCGTTTTTAAAATTGGAATAGGAATTAATACTGGTGAGGTTATTGTGGGAAATATTGGTGCAGAAGGTAAAAAAATGGACTATACTGTAATAGGTGATCATGTTAATCTTGCCTCTCGACTTGAAACATTGAATAAACAATTTAATTCTGAGCTAATCATATCCGAATTTACGTTTAAAAGACTGCAGGATAAGATTGAAAAAAATCTTTTTGGTCCTCTTTTTATTGAATCATTAGGAGAAATTACAGTAAGAGGGAAAGAAAAATCGATAAAAATCTATCAGATTAGTTTTTGATAATAAAAAATTTTGATCTAATCTTATGTTACATCGCCTGAGGGTGGTGGTATTTCTTGTTGTGGCGGTGTTAAAGGTTGCTGAGGTGTTTGAATTGGTATTATTTCTGTAATTGGAGGAATAAAGAGATTAAAATTCAGGTTTTCTTTATATTTTTCTATATCTCCAATTATTTCTATTATTGGCTGAGTAGGAGGAGTTTTTTCTTTTATTATTGTCATTTCTCCACTTTGGAGCTCAACAATTTGATCTGGGAAATTTATATTATAAGAATAAACCTTCCCAGAAATAACAAAAACAGTTGTAGTTGGATTTATATCATGTGATACAATGAAGTCTGTACCTCTAACCCCTGCAACTGCTATCGGTGTTTTTACCTCGAATCTATTAGCTTTTGGAGATGAACTAATTTTATTTACACTATCCTTAGAAACATATGATTCAACTCTGCCTCTTTGTAACTCTATCCTTGCCTTTAAAATATCCCCGTCTGTCAAATATTCGCTTATATCAATTCTGCTTCTTTGCCCAATTTTAATTACTGTCCCATCTTTAAATGTTATTTCAGCCTTTGAGTTTGTTTTTGTTCTTATAATGTCTTTCAGATATATGGGTTGATTAATCTCGGCTTGAACTGATGGAAGTTTGCCTTCACGCATTATATCAACTTTTCCTTGTATAGCTGTAAGCTTTCCTACTTCTTGGGCAAAGGCCATAGAGCTTAATATAAGAAAAAATAAGAAGATTGAGAAAAATATTTTTTTCATTTTTATCCTCCTTAAAAATTAAAGGAAATTTCGATGCTATAAAGATTTCTCCTGTAATCGTAAATTGGGAAGTTAGAAGCACCTTTTGTGTAAGTATATCTGAGATTCATAGTATAAAATTTTGATATATCATAATTTAAACCTAAATTAATATTGGATATTTTATCTTTTCTTTTCGTTTCATTATCTGGGAATCCATTTATACCTATGCCAGATAATGTGTGAATGTTTTTATAATTTTGCCATGTATAATCACCTGAAAGATTAATCTTCAATCTTTCTAAAAATGGATAAATAATACCAGCTGAGATTCTATGGGAATCAGATTCCCAGTTTTTACCTTCTGTAGCATCATATATATATTCGTATTTAGTATAAAACAAACCCTTACCACCTTTGAAAGGATAAAGATAACCAAGAAGAATTAAGAATTGATTGCTGTCTCTGTCTTCATCTGGATCTAATCCCTTTTCATATTTCAATATATCACGTTTGCCATATCCTAAAGAGAATTGAGCAATATGATTAGGCATGAGTTTAAGATTTACAGAAGGTCTAAAATGAAAGAGAGACATATATTGTCTCTCATTAAGCCACACATGATAATAACTTAAAGGGAATATAACTATACCATTTTTAAAATCATATCCTGGAATGAGCTCAACTGATTGAATAATCATATCATATTCATATGTGTGAAAATAGTTTTTATAATAAAATTCGTAGCTTCCGTAAAAATAAAATTTATCAAGCGGGAGAGGTTTATAAATTAATTTAAAAATATTAACAATTGCACTGTCTCTCTTGCCTGAAATTTTATCAATTGTTTCAATGCCTATGGTTCCTGTAGGTTTTGAAACAACATTATTATCATATAGATAGCCTGTACTAAAATTGATATTCCACTTTTTATAAGATTTAATTACTCTGTCAAGTGCTGATAAATAATCTTTTGAAAACTCTGCAATATCAGTTCCAGGGAATGTTTCTACTAATGCTTCAAAAGATTGCTTTGCTTCGTCTATTTTTTTTTCATAAAGATATGTAAGAGAAATATGAAAATCTGCTGATTGAGCAAGATTTTTATCAATTGTCTTTGCTTTTTGAAAGGCTTCTCTTGCTTCTTTATATCGTTCTTCTTTGAGAAAAATCAATCCGTTTAAAAAAGATATTTTTGCAGACATGATTTGTTGACCCTCTACTTCTCTTAGCCATTTCTTAGCTTCATCAATTTCATCAAGTTGATATAGTATTTGGATAAGTTCTACATAAGAATCTATTATCTTTGGTTCACCAATAAGAGACTTAATGAAAAACTCCTTAGCTTTTCTTGGTTCACCAATTTGCTTATAAGTAAGTCCTATATAGAAACTTACTGTTGTTGAAGGTGAGGTTTTATAAATTTCATTAAAAATTTCAAGAGCTTCTTCATAGTTTTCTGCTCTGTATTGCTCTATACCTTTTTTTAACAATGAATCCTCTGCAATTGTATAATTAAAAAAAAGAAATATTGAAATAATAATGATAAAAATTAATTGTAAAGGTCTGAAGATAAAATTTCTTTCAATGCGTATCATTTTTTGTATTATTTGAATTTTTTTAAAAAAAGTCAATATTTTTATATGGAATTTTTCCTATATAGAAAAATAAAAACGATTGAAAAAAAAGATATAATATCTTAAACTGTCATAGTCAAGCTTTAATTATGCAAAGGAACCTATTAAAGAATACCATAATTCTTACTATTACCTCTTTTATAATTTCATCAGTTATATTTATTTCAGGTATTTTGAATCCCTTTGAGTTTAAGGTTTACGATTTTCTTTCTAAATACATTGCTCCTTTTAATAAAGTTGATAATATCTGTCTTATCTATATAGATCAATTGAGTATTGATGAATTAAAGAGACAGGGAATAACATGGCCTTGGCCAAGACAAATTTATGCACCTGTTATAGAGTATCTCTCAGAGGCTGAGGCGGTTTTTTTAGATATACTTTTTACAGAAAATTCTTCTTATGGAGTGGAGGATGATAAAATTCTTGCAGAAGCAATAAAAAGGTCAGGAAATATTTATTTACCAATTGTTCTTTCCAAGGAAAAAAGAGAATTTGATGAGGAATATACGAAAAAGATAGCCTATCATGAGCAGATGTCCATCATCCAAGAGTACCAATCTGTGATTTTTCCTATAGATGAATTTAAAACAGCTGCTAAGGGACTTGGAAATGTAAGCATTCTTCCTGATGAGGACGGAATTTATAGACAGATACCTCTTTTTTTTAAAGTTAAGGAATATGTAATACCTAATTTTGTCATGAGTTATTTTATTAAAAAGAATGTTATTCACATTAAAGATGGAAATATTTTAATCGATGAGACTGTTATTCCTCTGAATAATGGATATTTACTATTAAAATATTCCGGTGAAAAGAATCCATTCCATGTTTTTTCATTTTTAGAGTTCCTTGAAAAGCCCAATACGAATTTAGAAATTAAAAGAGAATTCTTTAAAGGTAAAACAGTTTTTATAGGACTTACGGCAGCAGGACTTTTTGACCTTAAACCTACACCTATATCTTCAAAAACTCCTGGTGTTTTTATTCATGCCACTGTTTTTGAAAATTTGTTTAGTAAAAATTTTATTAAAACAATGCCAAAAATTTTAATATACGTAATAATTTTTTTGATATCACTTTTGATTCCTAATATTTTCTTAAGACAACATTCCATGAAAATCAATCTATTTATTTTTTTGTTTATAGCATCAGTTTTATTCTTTGTTGTTATTGTATTGTTTAGATTTTCTATATACCTTCAACTTTTACCTCCCTTGGTATGCCTTATTTTCAGTTCTATACTTACACTCTTTTATAGCTATGCCACAGAAGGAAAAGAACGGAAGTTTATAAAAAGAACCTTTATGCAGTATATGGATAAAAAAATTGTTGATTACCTATTGGAACATCCTGAATCCATAGCACCAGGAGGACAGAAAAGAAGAGTTACATTGTTCTTTGCAGATATTGAGGGATTTACAACCATTTCTGAAAGATTGACAGCGGAAGATACAGCAATGATGCTTCATAAAGTGCTCAATTCATTAACAGAGATAGTCATTAAAAATTCTGGAGTTGTAGATAAGTATATTGGTGACTGTATTATGGCTTTTTGGGGAGCTCCTTTAAATACAGATTTAGATGAGATTAATGCTTGCAATGCTGCTTTAGAATGTATAGAATCACTTAAAGAGATAAACCAAATATTTTCAGAAAAGGGTTTGCCCGTAATTAAGGTAAGAATCGGAATTCATACAGGAGATGCTATTGTAGGTAACATAGGTAGTGATAGATTGTTTAACTATACTGTAATTGGTGATACAGTAAATATAGCTTCAAGACTTGAGTCGGCGAATAAATTTTTTAAAACAAGCATAATAATTAGTGAAGAAACATATTCTAAAATCTCAGAGGATTTTCTTACAAGAGAACTGGGAATAATAAAAATTAAGGGAAGAGTTAATCCGATAAGGATATATGAAGTTTTAGGTAGAAAAGAAGAATCGTCCTCTAAGAAATCATTGCTTGTTGATAAATACAATGCTGCCTATTTATTTTTTAGAGAAAAAAGATGGGATGAAGCAAAAGAGGGATTTAAAGCAATATTAAGAGAATTTCCAGAGGATTTTCCCTCTCTAATGTATTTAAATTTTATTGAAAAGTATAGCAATTTAAACCAATTGACAGAAGATTGGTTTGTTGTTAAAATTGAAGAAAAATGAATTTTAAATTAGTATTCAAGGTTATTATTTTATTATTTTTATTTGTTAGCATTTCGTGGGCAGAGACTATTACTGTTATCACCAAGGAAAATGCCATAAGAGAATATCCAAGATTTTTTGCTCCTGTAAAAGCTTTTGTAAAATATGGGGATTTACTTAGTGTTTTAAATAAGGAAAAGGATTGGTATAAGGTAAAATTTAAAAACATAGCTGGATATATTCATAATACCGCTGTTGAAGAGAGAAGTATTTCAATCCAGGGAAAATATCCTATATCAACGACTACTTCAGAGGGAGAGATAACTCTGGCAGGAAAAGGATTTAATCCGCAAGTAGAAAGGGCATACAAAACTAAATATCCTCAGATGCGATATGATCTTGTAGATAAAATTGAGAAATATGATGTTTCTGAGAGAGAATTAATGTCTTTTATAAAGGCAGGAGGACTTTCAGAACCATAATGATAAAAAATTTTATTTTCATACTAATTATTTTATTTTTGCTGTGTAGCTGTAAAACTATTGATATTAATAAAGCCATAGATATGACCTTTACTACTATTCAAGCTACAGAAAGGGCAGCAAGACCGATCTCAGATGAAGAAGAGTATTTTGTCGGAAGGGCTGTGGCAGCAAGACTTCTGCAGTACTATCCCCTTTATGAAAATTATAAGCTAACTAATTATATAAATTTAATTGGTAAAACAATTGTTCTACATTCTGAAAAACCTTTTACCTTTGGAGGATATCATTTTGCAGTACTAAATACTAATGAAATTAATGCCTTTGCTTGTCCTGGAGGTATAATATTGCTTACAAGAGGGATGATTCAACTTGCCCAGAGTGAAGATGAACTTGCTGCTATTCTTGCTCATGAGATTGCCCACATAAATCACCGTGATGGAATAAATTCAATTAAACAGGCGAGATGGACAGAGGCACTTGCAATTATAGGCACAAAGGCAGCAAAACAGTATGGTTCTGATGAATTTGTTAGACTATTAAATATTTTTGAGGGTTCAATTGATGATATTTTAAAAACTCTTGTGGTGAACGGATATGGCAGAGGACAGGAAATCTCTGCAGATGAAAAGGCTTTATTATATCTTGTAAAGGCAGGATATGATCCCAAGTCATTAATAAACTTTCTTGAGAGGATGAAACAATATGGTTCTACTTACAATGTGGGAATTTTTAAAACACATCCGCAGTCGGAAGATAGAATAAAGAATATTAAGGAAAAAATTCCTTCTACAAATTTAGACCCGAACATTTTAAAAAATAGGATTACCAGATTTAACCATTTTGTAAAAAACTGAATAGAAGAATTAAAAATTAAATTTCTAATTATGAGTTGGTAAGTTTAATATCTCTGCATTTTCTCCATGATTTAAGATATCTAACATGGCAGTAATAGATTTGAAATGGAATGTATTAAATGCTTCGGGATTCTTTAGTTCACCAATATTAAATGCTGATAGAAAAATTAAGGATTTATAAATTTTTTTCGATGTTTTCAGTGAAACAATAGGATTTGCTGCTGTTTGTTCAAAAAACCTGTCACTTATTTTTCTCACTTTTTTATTAATTGTCATAATCTGAATCCAATAAAATCGATCAATTATTCTGTCTGCTTTCAGTTCAAAAATCATGTGTTGAACAGAATTTAAATTTCTTATATCATTATGAAGAATGGCATCAGCGGCTAAATGAGTTAGAAATCCATAGGCAAATGATTTCTCTTCTGGCGTTTTTGCTTCCTGAAGTAGATTTAATCCTGTTTTCCATGAATGTGGATTTTTTTCATCAGGTAAAAATTTTTTACCAATTACTGTATCGGGAATAATATTTCCATATATGAAATAATCCTTGCAATTTCTTATAATCGGCAATAAAGATAAAGGTATTAGATGAGATAGGTTAAATATTTGTTGAGATAAATAGGCATGGGTTAGAGGACCCCATGCATAGGAATATTCAGGAACAACTAATAGAAAAAGTATAGGAATAATCCACACCATCAGCAATCCTCTCTGTTATAAATACTCATAGCTTTATCAACACCTTCAGTTATTATAGTAACAATAGAGTCTATGGCTTTTGAAATTTTCTGTTTTATTAAAGTTTTTTGTTCCTTTGAAAAGGGGCTTAGAACATAATCAGAAGTTTCCATATTATGTTCTTTACCAATACCAATTTTAACACGAATAAAGTCTCTTGTTCCTAAGAGGTCAATGATTGACTGTACCCCTTTGTGTCCACCAGAAGAGCCATTTTTTTTAATTTTTATTCTTCCCACTGGCAAGTCAAGGTCATCATGAATGACAATAAGAGAATTGGGAAGATTTTTTAATATTCTTTCATCAGCTATTTTTCTAACAGCTCTACCGCTTAGATTCATGTAAGTCAAAGGTTTTATTAAAGCCACCTCTTTACCTTCAATGTTTCCCCGACTAATCAAATAATCATCTTTTTCATTAAAATCTAAGTTATATTTCTCTGCTAATTTATCAACTACCATAAACCCTATATTATGCCTTGTTTTACTGTATTTTCTACCCGGATTCCCTAAACCAACTATTAGATTCATTCAAGATACTATTCTTGTTCTTCTTCCTTAGCTTTTTTACCTTTTTTGATAACCTCCGGTTCCACTGTTTCCTCTGTAGAAGGAGCTATTTCAGCCTCTTCTGCCTCTACAGTTACAGTAGCTATTACTTCGTCTGGGTCAGAAAGAACTTTTATACCCTCTTCAAATTTTATATCCCTCACATGAATGGCATCTCCAACTTCTAACTCAGAGACATCTACTTCTATGTGTCCAGGTATTTTTTCAGGAATTGCTTCAATCTCAATTTCTGGTATCCCGTGTTGTAGTACTCCCTTATCCTGCCTTACTCCGATAGGTTCTCCTATTAACATTACAGGGACTGTTACTCTGATTTTTTCTGTTGCACTAACTTCCATAAAATCAACATGTAGTAATTTACCTGTAATTGGGTCTACTTGATAGTCCTGCAGAATTGCCTGTTTTTCACCATTCTCAAATTTCAGAGTCACGAATAATTTTTCTCTTGTAGCAATATTCATGAAAGGTAATATTTCCTTTGATGCGATCTGGATAGGTGCCGATTGCCCAGCTCTATAAATAATACAGGGAATAAATCCCTCTCTTCTTAATTGTCTTGCTGCACCTTTTCCCTTTTTTTCTCTTTTCAGAACATTAAGAACAAATTTTTCCATATTTCACTCCTCCTTTAAACAAATAATGAACTAATTGAAGTTTCTTCATTAATTCTTTTTATTGCTTCACCTAAAAGATGAGCCACTGTGAGCACTTCTATTTTAGGACATTTTTCTTTTTTATCTCCAACAGGAATAGTATCAGTAATAATTATTTTTTCTAACACAGAGGCATTTAATCTATCAATAGCAGGACCGGATAAAACTCCATGTGTTGCTGCTGCAAAAACTCTTCTTGCTCCCTTTTCCTTCAAGGCTAAGGCTGCTTGAGTAATTGTTCCTGCTGTATCAATCATATCATCAATAAGCAAGGCATCTTTTTCCTTTACATCTCCGATAACATGCATTACTTTTGATATATTAGGTGCATCTCTTCTTTTATCTACTATTGCAAGAGGTGCATTAATTTTTTTTGCGAAAACCCTTGCTCTTTCCGTTCCTCCTGCATCAGGCGATACTACAATTATGTTGTCAAGCAGATTATTTTTCTTTAAATAATCTAACATTACTGGTATTGCAAGAAGATGGTCAACGGGAATATCAAAAAAACCTTGAATTTGCCCAGCATGTAGGTCAATTGCAAGAACTCTATTTGCTCCAGCAACAGTTATTAAGTTAGCGATTAGTTTGGCAGAGATAGGCACTCGTGGCTGTACTTTCCTATCCTGTCTTGCATATCCATAGTAAGGTATAACAGCAGTAATTCTTCTTGCTGAGGCTCTTTTAAGTGCGTCAATGATAAGTAGAAGTTCCATAAGATTTTGGTTTACAGGGGTGCATGTGGGCTGAATAACAAAGGCATCGGAACCTCTTATGTTTTCTTTAATCTGCACCATTATTTCGCCATCACTAAAGGTTGTTACTGTAGTTTCTGTAATGGGAATCTGAAGATAATTACTTACTTTTTGAGCAAGTTCAGGATTAGCGTTTCCTGTAATCAGACGTATTCCATCTGGCATTTTTAAATCTCCTAAAAATAAAAATTACCCTCTGGCCGAGGGTTTTTTATTCACTGGGGAGGCAGGATTCGAACCTGCGAATGGCGGATCCAAAATCCGCTGCCTTGCCGCTTGGCGACTCCCCAATTATTTTTTATCAATATAAAGTCAAACTTACTATTAGGAAATAAGAGTTTGCACAACTCTAACCCAGTATCCATCAAATCTTTCAGCGGCAGATAAAGCTTCCTCTTTGCTCTTAAAGAGACCAAAAACTGTAGAACCACTTCCACTCATTAAGCTAACCTTAGCACCAGCGTTTAACAACCTTTTTTTCAACCTATCTATCTCATTAAATCGTCTTATAACAGGCTTTTCAAGGTCATTCCAGAGATAGATATTATCAACAGCTCCCTTGCAAAGCAGATCGTATAACTGCCAAATATTATTATTTATCTTTTCATAATTTTCTGTCAATTGACTTTTTATATTAAGTGATTCATATGCCCAACCTGTAGAAATACCAAAATGAGGCTTTATAAGTAAAAGATTATAGCTCTTTTCAATTCGAAGAGGTTTTATTATTTCACCTTTCCCTTCAACAATACAGATAGGAAGATAGAAGAAAAAAGAGATGTCACTTCCTAAGGAGGAACTTAAGCTAAGAAGTTCATGTGAACTTAAATTAATTTCCCATAACTGATTGAGAGTTTTAAGTGTAGCATAGGCATCGGAACTTCCACCTGCCAATCCTGCTCCGATGGGAATTTCTTTTTTTATAGTTATTTTTATTCCTTTTTTTATTCCGGTATAATCCTGTAATGCTTTAACCGCTTTGTAAACAAGATTATTTTCTTTTCTAATAGGAGCACTACATATAATCTCTATTTCATCTGCTTCTTCGAATATAAGAGTGTCATATAAATCTATAGCTTGAATGAGAGAGATTATATCGTGATATCCATCGGGTCTTTTCCTTAAAACAGATAATGACCAATTTATCTTGGCTGGGGTTTTTATGGTTAACATTATTTTCTGATAAATGGCTCTATTTCTTTTATTTTGCCTTCTACTCTTTCTTTTAATCCAGGTTCTTTTTCATGATATTTGATCGCCTCTTGCCATACATCAAAGGCATTTTTATGCTGTCCAAGAGCCTTATATACATCCCCAAGATGTTCAAGAATAACAGGGTCATCTTTAACATATTTAACTGCTTCAAGCATATATTTCAATGCCTTATCCTTTTCTCCAAGCTTGAAATAAACCCATCCTAAACTATCAAGATAGTAACCATTATTAGGCTTTATCTTGATAGCTTTTTCTATTAGTAAAAGAGCTTCTTGAAGATTTATCCCTCTGTCTGCATAACTATATCCAAGATAGTTAAGAGCTTCTGCATGATCAGGTTTAAGATTAATAACTTTTTTCATAAATTTTTCAGTTTCCTCAAACTTTCCTAATTTATCAAATAAGACACCTGCTATAAAGTTTATATCTGGATTTTCAGAAAATTTAACAAGGGCTTTTTCAACATAAGCCTTTGCTTTATCATAGTTTTTTAAGTCTAATGCGGTTTCTGTAGCATATACGTAAATATCGGGTACATCTTCAGAGAATTGAAGAATTTCATCATAAATATTCAAAGCCTCATTAAGCTTTTTTTGCTTAAGATAAACAGTAGCTAAATTTAAAAAAGCATTTACCTGTCTTGGATTAATGGAAATAATTTTTTTTAGGATATTCTCTGCTTCAGTATATTTTTCAGTTTCAATATAAATTAAGGAAAGATAATACATGAGATTTAAATCTCCAGGATGTTTAGATAATAAGTAATTAATTTCTTCTGATGCTTTATCATACTGTTTTGTTTGTAGATAAAGGAGGGCAAGTCTTTCACGAATAAGTTCGGATTCGGTTTTTTGTTTTTTTAAGGTTTCCAGTTGTTCAATAGCCTGACTGTAAGATTTTTGAGAGAAATATAGATTGGTCAATCTTTCTCTTGCAAATAGGTTTTCTGGATTTATTTGCAATGCCTTTTTAAAGTAAGCTTCTGCTTCTTTTGTATTTCCTAAAAGTTCTTCTACTACCCCGAGATTTGTATAGGCAGGTTCATAATCAGGATTTATCTGAGTAATCCTTTGAAAGGACTCTTTAGCATTGCGGAAGTCCTTTTTTTCAATATAAATTATGCCTAAGAAATGAAGAGCCATAAGGTTTTCATCGTCTTCATTGAGAATTTTTTTAAAATTTTCTAAAGCCCTATCAAGTTTTCCAACTGCAAGATAAAGGTTACCAATTCTTGAGAGAGTTTCTATTTTATTTGGGATTCTGTCAAGAATCTTTTCATAAATGCTTATAGCTTCTTCGGTTTTCTTTTCTTTTATATAAATGGAGGCAAGTACTCTTAAAGCTTCCACATTTTCAACAGAGTCATCCAATACTTCTTTAATGTATTCCTTCGCTTTTTCAGTATTATCTGCTTTTAGATAAGCATCGGAAAGAATGATTTTTAAAAATTTTGAGGAAGGGTCTTTTTTTAATGCCTCCTCATAATAGGAAATGGCAGAGTTTATATCACCATTTATGGCAGAGTAATATCCAGCCATAAAATTAAAATAAGAATTTTCCTCTTGAGCAAACACTGAAAAAGGAATAAAAAAAATAAATAAAAATATCAAACGCCGCATATTAGTATTATTGCACAGTATAGAATAATAAAAAAAGGGGAGAAAAAATTCCCCCCTTTAAACCTTTTTTACTTTAGCAGGAACCTTTACATTTGCAGGTAGGCATAGCTTTACCTGATACCTTTTTAATCATGATACACCTCCCTTTCATAGGGATTTAAACCTCTTCATGAGGTCTTTTAGAGCTTCATGCTCTAACTAAATTATACCAATTTTTTGTAAAAAAACAACAAAATAAATTATCATTAACTCATGAAGCAAAAATTGAAAAGAATTTTTCAGTGCCAGAGCTGTGGCTATATTTCAGCTAAATGGCTTGGTAAGTGTCCTGACTGTGGAGAATGGAACAGCTTTGTTGAAGATGTTTTAGAATCTGAAGGTTTAAAGAAACAGCTTATTGAGTATACTAAGCCTGTTGCAATAAACTCCTTAGAAATTAAAATATCGGATAGACTTTCTACAGGAATAGGAGAGTTGGACAGAGTGCTTGGGGGAGGAGTTGTAAAAGGTTCTATTGTTTTAATTGGTGGAGATCCGGGAATTGGAAAATCCACTCTTTTACTTCAGGCAACAGATAATCTCGCAAAAAAATACGGTAAAGTGCTTTATGTATCAGGAGAAGAATCACTTACACAGATAAAACTAAGGGCAGAAAGGCTTCAAGTTTCATCAGAAAATATTTTTCTGCTAAGTGAAACACTTGTGGAAAGAATTATTCAATGTGCAGAGGAAGAAAAGCTCTCTGCCCTTGTAGTTGACTCTATTCAGACAGTCTATACAGAAGAGGCTATTTCAGCACCTGGCTCAGTAAGTCAGATAAGAGAGTCGGCAACAAAACTTATGAATTTTGCTAAATCAGCGGGAGTACCTGTTTTTCTTATAGGTCATGTCACCAAGGAGGGAGCAATTGCGGGTCCACGTGTTCTTGAACATCTTGTGGATACAGTGCTTTACTTTGAGGGAGACAGAGGATATGCGTATAGAATCCTAAGAAGTGTAAAAAATAGGTTTGGTCCTGCAAATGAAATTGGAGTATTTGAGATGACAGGTATGGGGCTAAGTGAGGTGGAAAATCCATCTATTATATTTTTATCGGAACATGCTACTACAAGCGGTTCTGCTATTACAGCAACAGTCGAGGGCACAAGGGCTATCTTGACAGAGATACAGGCATTGGTTGCTCCATCAAGTTTTGGAATGCCAAGAAGAAACTTCATTGGTGTTGATTATCAGAGGGTAAATCTTTTAGTGGCAGTTTTAGAGAAACGTGGGAAAATAAATCTTGCTGGTGCTGATATATTTGTAAATGTTGTGGGAGGAATTAAAATAACAGAACCTTCATCGGATTTGGCAGTCATATCAGCAATTATTTCTTCCTTTAAAGATACTCCTTTGCCAGATGGGCTGGTTATATTTGGAGAGGTTGGTTTAAGTGGAGAGGTGAGAGCAATAGCTCAGACAGAACTCCGCATTAAAGAAGCATCTCGTATTGGAATGAAAAGAGCCATAATTCCAAAGAGTAATCTTGAAAGGTTGAAAGATAAATTTAATCTAAAAATAAGTGGTGTGAGGTCAATAAATGAGCTTATTGAGATTCTTGGCAGTTAGTTTTGTCCTAATTTTGTTTTTTGCTTGTGCAGAGAAAAAACCTGTTACAATAAAAGAATTTTATGTAGAAGATTTACAGGATTTTATTAATAAAATGAGAGCCTATTCATCAATTGAAGGAGTTCTTAATATTCAATATGAAGGGAAAAACACTTTTCAAGGTGATGCATCTCTTAGAATTTCTAAAGAAGAGCTTTTACTAAGGGTATACTACATGGGCTTTCCGGCAGGTGAAGTTTATGAGGAAAATGGTGAGGTTACTTCAAATCTTTTCATTGAAAAAGACCGTCTTAAACAGCTTGTCACAGGAATAAGAAAGGGATTTATATGGTGGGATGGTGATTTTGTAGTAGAAGAACGTTCTAATGAATACATTTTAAAAGATAAAAAGGCTGATAGAATCGTTACATTAAAAAAATCAGGTTTTATGCCTCTCAGTCAAACAATTAATTTGGAAGGACAAAATTTACTAATTAACTATGATGATTATAGCAAAGTTCAAACAGAAGATGGGACAGTTTTAAATATGCCTATGCACATAGCTGTATATTACAAAAACAGAACTCTCAAGATAAAGATAGAAAGAATAAAGATTAAAAATGCCTAAGAAAACCCCTCGCTTAGGACAACATTTCCTCCGTAACAGAGAGATTCTTGAGAAAATTGTTAAAGTGTCTGAGATAACACCTTATGACAAAGTTTTAGAGATAGGGGCGGGAATGGGAGACTTAACAGAACTGCTTATAGAAAATGCAAGGGAAGTGATTGCTATCGAAATAGACCCTTCACTTTATAAAATTTTAAAAGAAAGATTTTATAGAAGAGAAAATTTAAGTCTAATTAATCAAGATGCTTTGAAGTTTCCCTATGAAGAAATTGGAGAGTTTAAAGTTGTCTCAAATATTCCTTACTATATAACAAAACCAATCATATTCAGATTAATTGAATCTCCTAATCTTATATCAATGACCCTTACTATTCAGAAAGAAGTGGCAGAAAGACTTGCTGCGAAGCCTTCCACAAAAGATTATTCAGCATTAAGCATAATAGCACAATATTATATGAAATTAGAGATAAAATTTTATATAGATGCTAAATTTTTCAGCCCTCCACCTGAAGTAGAATCGGCCGTAATAAAAATGGACAGAAGAGATAAACCTCCTATACAGGTGAGAGATGAAAAACTTTTTTTTAGAATTATAAAATCAGCCTTTGGAAAAAGAAGAAAGATGCTTTCCAACTCCCTAAAATCTGTTATTAGTGAACCAAGGGAGTTTCTTAAAAATATTGGCATTGATCCTATGAAGAGAGCGGAAGAGCTTACAATTAAAGATTTTGCAAAAATCACTAACGAGTTTTGCAAATTTTGCAAAGGCTGATGCAAATATTGCAAGATTAAAACAGCCTTTCTCCTAAGAAACCTATCAGTTTTTCATTAAAATCAATATGTTTTACTTTTTGGCATGATTGTTGATATTGATCTGAATAAACAAAAATGAAAGAGAAAGGAGGTGACAAAGAATGAGAAAGATGACAATTATAGTTCTCGTTACTCTTCTTGCAGTTACCTTAATAGGTGCATCGGCCTATGCTTGGAAAGGTGGAGGATTTGGAGGTTATTCTGGAAATTGCCCTATCTATGGTGCTGTTGAGCCAGAAAAAGCTCAAAAGTTTTATAATGACACTTTGCCCTTAAGGCAGAAACAGCTTCAATTAAAAGGAGAGTTGATGCAGCTTTATGCTCAGCCAAATCCTGATTGGAATGCCATAAGTCAGAAAAGACAGGAAATGGCAAAACTTATGACAGAATTTCAGAAGAAGGCACAGGAATATGGATTGGGTTATGGTTTTGGCAGAATGCAAGGATTTAGAAATTGTCCAAGATGTTGGTAAAGAAGGAGGGGATTATCCCCTCCTTTAAATTTGTCGTGGGAGCAAGAAAGAATTGAAACTAAAAACAGGGATCAGCAATAGAAAAATATGCAAATATTTATTACCTGAGTGGTAAAATTAATAGGGCATGAGCCATAATAATCAAAATTAGGAGGTTTAAATATGAAGAAGTTAATAAGTATAATGCTGGTAGCAGCAGTTATTATTGTATTTACTGGAGTTTCCTTTGCTCAAAAGGGTATGGGTCCAGGTGCGCAATATCCTATAGGAGTTGAC
>JAOAGB010000023.1 GCA_026415995.1 Thermodesulfovibrio sp.
GTCAAACTTTTTGTTCATGATAATCAGATATATGGGTTAACCAAGGGACAGGCATCTCCTACGTCAATGAAAGGCATGGTAACAAAGACTCAACCCTTTGGAGTTTTTTCAGAGCAGTTTAATCCTCTTGCAATGGCAATAGCATTAGACTGTAGTTTTGTAGCACGAGGTTTTGCAGGAGATATTGAGCATCTTAAATATTTGTTTAAAGAAGCTATAAATCATAAAGGTTTTTCACTTATAGACATTCTTCAGCCTTGTGTTAGCTTTAATAAAATAAATACATTTGAGTGGTACAGGCAAAGAGTATACAGAATCCCTGAAGAATATGATTCTTCTGACAGAACAAAAGCCTTTGAGAAATCTCTTGAGTGGGGAGATAAAATCCCAATAGGAATTCTATACAAGACAAAAAAAACTACATTTGAAGAAAACATCCCAATAATAGAAGAAAAACCACTTGTTAGCCATAAACCTCACATTGAAAGAGTGAAAGACCTTTTAAACAAATTCTATTAAGATTTAAAATTTTTAAATATCTTATATATACTTGAAAAATCAAGATGTTCCAATTTTTTCCCTAAAGTTATAGCATAAATTTCTTTAACAATGCTACCGGTGAGTAGAGGTCTTTTAAGATATTTTGCTAAATCTTGTAGATAGTCCAAGTCTTTATAGATTAGAGAATTTGTAAAATGCGGGGTGAAATCCTCATCAATAATCTTTTGTTTTTTTGCGTTAAGTAGCGTTGAATTACCTGCACCAGAAAGCAGTATCTCTATAGCCTTTTGTTTATCTATACCCGATTCTTCAGCAAAAACAATTGCCTCTGCTATAGTTGCCATTAAACTACCAAGGACAAGGTTATTAATTAACTTCATTTTTGTCGCTAGTCCTTCTTTTTCAAGATAAAATATGTTCTTTCCTATTTTTTCCAGTATAAATTTTGATCTTTCAAAAGCTATCTTATCCCCACTGACAATTACCGTTAATAGTCCTTGAGAAGCTGGAATAACGCTTCCAAGCACAGGAGATTCAAGATAGTAAGCTCTTTTGTTCCTAAGTATATTATAGAAGTCAAACACTTTTTCAAAATGGTTAGTGGTGGTATCTATTATGATCTTATCTTCGCATTCACCTTGCATTATTCCATTTTCTTTGATCAAAACTTCCTCTACCGCCTGACTATCTTTTAAATTAAGAATAACGATATCAACATTAGACACAAGCTCTGCAGGATTGTTTGCCAAATAACAACTTAAATCTTTAGCCTTTTCAATTGTTCTATTCCAAGCTATTAACTCAATACCATCAGAAATTAATCTTTTAGCCATAGCTTTACCAAGATTTCCTAATCCTATGAAACCTATTTTCATGATTCACCTCTTCCCATTTTATGTAAGTTTAGATTTTTATAAATAAATTTAAATCTAAAAGTCAACTCTGTAAAAATTTATAATAAATAATATGCATTCCCTATTTTTCAATTGACTATTTAAGCCATTTTTTGATATTCTAATAAAACTCTATGGAGAACGTTATGAAAAATCAAACAAGGGAAAAAAGAATAGAAGAAATTAGAAAAAAACTTATAAAACAAAAAGAACAGATACTTATAGATGCAGGAATAATGTTATCTAATTTGCCTGCAGAATCAAATTTATCTGAAATTGGAGATATTGCCTCGCAGGAAATTGATAGGAGTTTTCTCTTAAGATTAAGAGATAGAGAGAGAAAACTTCTCAAAAAAATTGAAAAAACTCTTGAAAAAATCGAAAACGGTACTTACGGTATTTGCGAATCATGTGGTGCTCAGATACCTATTGAAAGACTTGAAGCAAGACCTGTAACTGATTTATGTATAGAATGCAAAACAGAACAGGAAGAAGCTGAAAAGCTTAAAGAGACTTAATTCTCAATAAATCTTGGCAATTTTCACAAACTGCCTTATTAATTTTATATTGTTCAATCCCTAAGAGAGTTAGTCTTTCTTTTATTTGTTTTAGATCCATACAACCTCCTTTTAGAATTTGAGAATTTCCTGAATCTTTAACCATGTCTGAAACTATTATGATTTTATTGGAACTCTTAATTTTAAAAATCCATTTTAAAATTTCATCATTTATATGTTTACCATCACCTATTATTTCAACATATATATCCTCATTGATAATTCCAAATCCCGCAAGGCCAGGTTCTCTATGGTGTATTCCTCTCATTGCATTGAATAAATGTGTAATCAGCTTTGCACCTGCCTTGAATCCATCTTGTGCTTCTTTAAATGTTGCATCAGAATGACCCATGCTAACTACAAGACCTAAATCATTACATCTTTCTATAAGACTAATCGCATCTGGCAGCTCAGGGGCTATAGTAATTATTTTTATAATGTCTTCAAAGCCATCTAAAAGTTTCTTTAGTTTATCAATATTGGGTATTAAAAATTTACTATTATCAAGTGCACCAGCCCTTAAAGGATTAATAAAAGGACCTTCAAGGTAAGCTCCATAAATTTTTGCTCCATCTCTCTGATTATTCATCGCCTTCCTTATAATTAATAGCTTATTCCTCATTTTATTTAACTCATCTGGATAAAGAGTAACTAAAAATCCATCTATACCTTTCTCCCCGTATTCTTTTGCAATTAAAAGTATCTCCTCATAATCCTTAGCTTCTTTTATATCAAGCCTTTCTGTTCCATGAAAGTGGATATCAATTATAGACATGTTTTATCATAGCATATGATAGTTAAAGAAGGTAAAATTAAAATTAGTAGAATATTTAATGAGATTTCAAAATTAAAAGGCGAAGAAAAAATAGTTAAAATTTCAGAACTTTTCTTAGATATGCCATATAAGAAAGGGTCTATTTCTGAAATTGCTGAAAGGCAGGAATCTTTAACGATAGACTTTGAAGGTGTTGATTGCATGACCTTTCTTGAGTATGTAGAAGCATTAAGACTTTCCTATGACTATGAATCGTTTATATATAATCTCAAATATATAAGGTATTTTAATGGAGTTGTAAAATTTGAAAACAGAAGGCATTTCTTCTCTGACTGGGACAATATACCTACCTTAAAAAACATTACATCTAAAATTGGAGAAAGCTATTATAGAACAACTTTTAAGGAATTAAATAAAAGGGACAATCAAAGAAAATGGATAGAAGGATTACCAATTAGATTAAAAAAAATTGAATATATTCCTCAAAAATATATTATTAGTATAATAGATAAATTCGATTCGATCTGCTATTGTGGATTTTATACTGTTAAAGAAGGATTAGATGTAACTCATGTGGGTATAATAATAAAGCAAAAAAATTCTTTTATACTTAGACATGCATCAAGCATAAAAGGTAAAGTAATAGATGAACCTTTTATGAACTATGTCATGAATAAAAAAGGCATTATACTTTATAAGCCTTCATTTAATTATTTAGATCTAGATAAATGGATAGAAAAAGAGAAATAAGAAAAGTATTATTAATTACTTTATTTCTAAATCTTACAGTTTCCTTTGCTAAGATACTTTATGGATACCATGTTAACTCTCTTGCTATTTATTCGGATGGGTTTCATTCACTTTTTGATGGAGTTAGTAACATAGGTGGAATAATTGGGATATATCTTGCCAGTCGTCCTCCAGATAGAGAACATCCCTATGGACATAGAAAATATGAAACTATTTTTGCTGTATTTATTGGAGTTCTGATGGGATTTACTTCTTTAGAAATTTTGAAAGGTGCCTATGAATCTTTATTAAAAGCTAAAAAACCACAGTTAGATGAAAGGGCATTTATAATTCTCTTACTTACTATAATCGTAAACATATTTGTTTTTACCTATGAAAGAAAAAAGGGCAAAAAATTAAAAAGTGAATTTTTGATTGCTGACTCTTCTCATACAAAAGTTGATATATTTATAACATCTGGAATAATTTTAGCCATAATTTTTATTAAATCAGGTTTTTATATCCTTGACTCCTTTGCTGGCCTCCTTATAGGAGTATTAGTAGCCAGAGAAGCTTTTAAAATTTTAAAAGAATCTACAGATATTCTTATTGATAAAGCTCTTATTGATAGTTCGGAAATTGCAAGACTAGTAAACTCTTTCAGTGATATTGAATCCTGTGAAGACATAAGAACAAGAGGAACAGCAGGACAGGTTTTTGTAGATTTAAAAATTCTCGTTAATTCTTCTATCTCTGTAAAAGAAGGACATGATATAGCCGAAAAAGTTGAAAAAATAATAAAAAAGGAATTCCCAGACGTGGTTGACGTTGTTGTTCACGTGGAACCTGGTAGAAAAATCTAAAGAATTTTTTCTGGATCTGAATCTTTCAGTTCCATTAAATAATCCTCCCATTCCATAGGAAGTAAGTACTTTTTTCTGTTATTACATTCCTTACAACAGGGAACAATATTATTCTTTGTTGATTTTCCACCCCTTATTAAGGGAACTATATGATCCATAGTTAATTCATTGGGAGGAGTATTTTTACCGCAGTAATAACACTTACCTTTTGAAATTTTATTACGCCACCAAGCAGATTTTCTTAAAATTCTCGCCTTTTGTTTTTCTTTCCTAAGCTCTTTATCTGAAATAGTAGGTATAAAATATTGCATTAACGACTAAATCTCTTCTTTTCTTCCTCTTCAAAGAATTTTTTATAAAGCACATTCCATTCAGGACTACCTTCAACTATTTTCTTTGAAAAAGATTGAAGCTTTCTTCTTACCACTTCATCAATAGATTCTCCAATTTTCAATGCCTGTATAAAACTTCTTTTAATCTCTCTTCTTACTTCCTGTTCATCTGTTTTTAATATTATTAAACCCTTATTTATTAAACCATTAAAAAGTATATGAGAAGTATGAGAGACTTTCTCATCCGATAACATCATAGTACAAGATTCCTCTGCTTTACAAGTTTTTGTTTTGTCATTTCAAAAAGCTTTCTGTAGTCCAATTTACCCTTTTCAATCTCTGTTTCGTATTTCTTAAGAAGTTCTCTTACTTCCTCATTAAGTCTGTCCTCAACCATTAATTCATCAAGTATTAATTTTTCTGTCTCTTCAAGAAGCTGCTCTTTAGAAACAGTAGCTTCAACAAGTCCCTTTTTCAATAAATTTTCAATTATATTATTGGCAATGTAGGGTATCCAGCTTCTTGGAATCCTCATCTTTATTAAAGCTCAATATATGGTAATAGAGCTATTGATCTTGCTCTTTTAATTGCTTTCGTCAACTGTCTCTGATGTCTTGAGCAAGTACCAGTCATCTTTCTTGATAGAATTTTGCCTCTCTCAGTCATAAAACCTCTTAATAATTTTGCATTCTTGTAATCGATAAAATCAACTTTTTCAGCACAGAATCTACAATATTTTTTTCTAAAAAACCTTCTTTGAGATGATTGTTGCATATATTTCCTCCCTTAAAATGGTTCTAAATCTGTATATTCTTCTGGTGGAATATGATCTGCATCTTGAGTTTCTGTAGCTTCTTTTCTTGATAGAAATCTTATATTACTCGCTATAATCTCAAATTTACTCTTTTTTTGACCTTCATATTCCCATCTTCTTTCTCGAAGTCTGCCTTCTACCAAAACCGTTCTTCCCTTATTTAGATATTGCGTACACACTTCTGCCTGTTTGCCAAATACAACAGCATCAATGAAAAGAGTCTCTTCTTTCATCTCATCGCCCTGTCTGTATCTTGAATTTACAGCAATAGGAACGGTAGCTACTGCAACACCTGAAGGTGTATATCTTATTTCAGGGTCCCTTGTCAAATTTCCTATTAAAATAATTCTATTAAACATTTTATCCCTTTGTGGATATTTCTGCAGGTTCTATGGGAATACCCTTTATTTCAGGTGGAAGAGCAGCAATTTGTTCTTTACTTAGTTTTATTACCATATATTTGAATACAGGATCATAAACTTTATAAAACTCTTCAATTGCTTTAATTGTTTTAGATGGTGCCTTAAAGATAAACAAAACATAATAACCCATAGATTGTTTGTTAAGTCTGTAGGCTAATTTTTTCTTACCCCAATTATCAATCTTTAAAATTTCTCCACCATTATCTGTAATAACTGAAGAAATTTTGTTAATAGCATCTTTTACCTCTTCTTCAGAAAGAGTAGGCAAAAGTAAAACCATTTTCTCATAGAAATTACTAATCATAAATTTACCTCCACATGGATTTTAAGCCCTCCTCCAAAAGGTGAGAGCATGGAGTAAAAAGTCACAATCATTTTTATAACATATTTAATATTTTTAAATCAAATTATAATTTTTAAGTTTTTTGCTTAAAGTGTTTCTATTTATTCCTAAAATTTTTGCAGCCTTTAACTGATTATTTCCTGTTTCAGCAAGAACTAAACTGAATAGAGCTTTTTCCACTTCCTGTACAACTGTATCATAAAGATTAGAATTTTCTATTTTACAAAAATCACCCAAAAAATTACCTATTTTCGATTCAAGAAAATTTTTTATTGAAAATTTATCATTGAATTCACCAAAAATATCTTTAGCACTTAGTTTTTTATGTCTTGAATTAATATACGCCTTTGTTAGACACTGCTTTAATTGATAGAAATTATTAGGCCAAGAATGTTCTATAATTGCTTCCTTAGCTTCCTTAGACAATTCTTTTAAGGGAAGACTTAAAAATGAAGATATTTCCTGTAAAAGCATGTTAGCAATTGGAACAATATCTTGTTTCCTTTCATTAAGAGGCGGAAGATAAATCTTATGTGTCCTTTTTAAAAAATTATATTTTTCAGGGTCTATTTTACCATGATTAAAAAGTACATCATAATCTAAATCTTCTAAAAAAATAATGCATTTATATGGCTGTTCATCTTTAAAAAGAAAGGAAATATCTGATTTTTCTATATCATTTATCACATAGACTATATTATCTTTTTTAAACAATTTTTTACCTGTTTCAATTGGAACTCTTATTAAATTATATCCAGATAGCCTTGACAGAATTATTTTTAGTATATAATTCTTTTCTGTACCATTTTCACCATAAATATAGAACATTGAATTATCTATAGAAACGTTCTTTATTTTTTCTAAAACTTCTCTCATTGAAGGACTTTTATAAACATTTAAAAGAAAGTTTAGGGTAATATCGAAGTCTGTAACATTGCTAATCATGTCTCGTACTCCTATAAAGTTTATTATTTTCCAAGTATTTTATCACTATATCTGGTAATAAATAGCGAACACTTTTGTTCTTTCTTATCATGTCCCTTAAAATTGTAGAGGAAATCCAAAAAGGAGAAATTTTAGCATAATACACTCTTTTATCTGAATTTTTGATCTTAAAAATATTCTCCGATTCTTTACTTTCTATAAAACCGAAGTTTTCCAATTTATGCTCGATCTCTTCAATCCCCGGTCTTGACATTACTATAAAATCTATCATCTTTAAAAGTTCCTCAGGTTTATACCATAGTGGTAATTCAAAAAAGGAATCAACACCAATTATAAACAAAAGAGTATCCCTCCAGTAAAGTTTTTTTAAATAAGCTACAGTGTTTACAGTATACGAAGGCTCTTTAATTTTTATTTCATAATCAGAAACCTCAAAATAAGGATTATCCTTTATTGCAAGTTCTGTCATCCGTAACCTATGAACTCCTTCGATTACATCAGAATTTTTAAGCGGAGGGACTCCAGAGGGAATAAATATGACTTTATCTAAATCAAAACTTTCTCGTACTTCTTCTGCTCCTCTTAAATGCCCATAGTGTATTGGATTAAACGTCCCTCCAAAAATTCCTATTTTCATAGTTCCATTACTGCCTTAATTGTCCACTGCCGAAAACTATAAATTTCGTGCATGTTAGTTCCTCTAATCCCATAGGTCCACGCGCATGAATTTTATCAGTGGATATTCCGATTTCTGCACCCAATCCAAACTGATAACCATCATTTAGCCTAGTTGATGCATTAACAAATACCGCCGATGAATCAACTTCTCTTAAAAATTTCATTGCTTTATCATAGTTTTTTGTTACTATAGCATCTGAATGGGCAGAACCATATTTTGTTATATGCTCTATTGCCTCATCTATATCTTTGACGACTTTTACATTCAAAATTAAATCTAAATATTCCTTATAAAAATCTTCCTCGGTAACATTTTTAACATTTTTATAAATTAATTTAGTCTTATCACATCCTCTAATTTCAACTCCAGCTTCCTCAAATCTTTTGAGCATCTTAGGTAAAAATTTCTTTGCAATGACCTCGTCTACGAGCATTGTTTCCATTGCATTGCACGTGGCAGGTCTCTGAACTTTTGCATTAAAACATATTTCCTCTGCCATTTTTAAATCTGCCTCTTTGTCTACAAATACATGGCATACACCTTTGTAATGTTTAAGAACAGGGATTCTTGAGTTTTCAGTTACTGTTCTTATAAGACCTTCTCCACCACGAGGTATTATTAAATCAATAATGCCCTCAAGCTTTATCATTTCCAAAACCGCCTCTCTTTGAGGAATATCTATATATGTGACAACTCCTTCATGCATTCCCTCATCTTTAAGTGCTTCCTTAAGAATTTTTACAAGAGATACGTTAGAATTTATTGCTTCTGAACCACCTCTAAGCACAACTGAATTGCCAGCCTTAAGACATAGTCCTGTTACGTCAACGGTAACATTTGGTCTTGCTTCATATATTACGCCTATTACACCTATGGGAACTCTCATTCTGCCAACCTGCATTCCATTTGGCCTTAACCACATCTTTGTAATCTCACCAACAGGGTCAGGAAGAGCTACAACCTCTTCAAGTCCCTTTACCATTTCAACAATTCTCTTTTCATTAAGAGTAAGTCTATCAATTAAAGCCTTAGAAAGTCCCTTTTTTTCAGCATTTGCTATATCAATCTTGTTTGCCTCAATAAGTTCATCTTTTCTGTTTTTAATATAATCAGCCATTCTAAGGATTATTTTGTTTTTTAAATCTGCAGATGCCTTTGCAATAAAATGTGATGCTTCTTTTGCTTCTTTTGCTTTAGCTAAAACCTTTTCTTTCATAGATACTTACCCTCCTCAATAAAATTTTAATTGCATATTTTAACTTTTTTTGTTATATTTTATAAAAATAAAATAAAAAAAAGGAGGTATTTATTATGGCAACACCTGTAGTGGATTATGACCTTTGCGTAGGCTGTGGTAGCTGTGCAGAAGTATGTCCTGAAGTCTTTGAGATGAGAGATGACAAAGCATGGGTAATTGGTGCTGACAAGTGCAATACCTGTGACTGCCAGCAAGCTGCAGACCTTTGTCCATCTCAGGCAATTACGTTTGAGTAATGAATTAAGAGGGTGGAGTCTACTACTCTACCCTCTTAATTTTAGTTTATATATTTTCTTGCGAGCTCAATAAAACCGTATATTTTCAAATCTATAAAATCACCCTTTATTCGTTGTTCTTCCAAAAAATCAAAAGCTTTTTCATGGGGAATTCTTAAAACTTCTATACTTTCGGTATCATCTGGTGGAAACATTCTTCTTAAATCTTCTCCTGCTTCTTTTACATTTTTTGCTACATATACTGTAATCACCTCAGTAGAAAGTCCTGATGATACAGGGCCTTCAGCAAGAAAAACTATTTCATCAGATAGAAGGCCTGTTTCTTCAATAAGTTCTCTTTTTGCTACCTCAATTAATGTTTCCTTTTTATCATTCAAGCCAGCAGGGAATTCTATAACATATCCTCCAAAGGCGGGTCGGAATTGCCTAATAAAAACAAACTCTCCCTTCGGAGTAATGGGAATAACTATAACTATTCCCTTGCTATTAATTCTTTCTACTGCTTCCCATTTACGTAATTTACCTTCCTTATCAATAAATGAAATAAGAACAATTCTTAAAAATTTTCCTTCCCAAAGAACTTCTTTATTGATGATTTTCATTAATTATCCGGGAGGCCAATGCATTAGTCTTCCTGCAAAAAGATGAAAATGTAAATGAAAAACAGTCTGTCCTCCATTTCTATTACAATTTACAACAACTCTGAACCCTTGCTCATGAAACTGCATATCTCGTGCAATTTTATTTGCTACCATAAAAATATGCCCGATTAAATCTTTATCTTTCTCTTCTAACTCCAGAATGGTTGCGTAATGTTTTTTGGGAATAATAAGAATATGAATAGGTGCCTGAGGAGCTATGTCATGAAAGGCTAAAACATGTTCATCTTCATAGACTTTTTGAGAGGTAATCTCGCCTTTAGCGATTTTACAAAAAATACAACTCATATCAATCCTTATTTATTTCTATGTTTCTATAGAAACAGGTTCTATTACCTGTATGACAAGCAACACCTCCATGCTGTTTAACCATTACAAGTAGGCAGTCAGCATCACAGTCATAGTATATAGTCTGAACCTCTTGCACATTACCAGAGGTTTCCCCTTTTTTCCAATATTTCTGTCTTGAACGAGACCAAAAATGGGTATAACCTGTCTCTATAGTTCTTTTTAAGGCTTCTTTATCCATATAGGCAACCATCAGTACTTCTTTTGTATCTATCTCCTGCACTACTACAGGAATTAATCCTTTTTCGTCAAATTTTAATGGAGGAATCATTTAACTTCTCCTCTTTTTAACTTCTCTTTATAAAGCTTATACTCTATCCCATCAACTATTGCTTGCCACGAAGCCTCAATTATATTTTCTGAAACTCCAACAGTACTCCAAATTTTTTCATCATCTCCCAATTCAATTAAAACTCGCACCTTAGAAGCAGTGCCTCTTCCTGAATTGACAACTCTTACTTTATAATCTTTTAATTTCACCTTCTTAAGTTCTGGATAAAATCTTTCCAGAGCTTTTCTTAGAGCATTATCAAGGGCATTTACTGGACCGTTTCCCGTTGCTGCAGTGTGTTCCACATTTTTACCCACTTTCACCATTATTGTTGCTTCACTTAATGTAGGCTCATCCCACTTTCTCTTTTCGTCAATGACTCTAAAACCTATGAGGTCAAAAAATTTTCTCTTTAATCCCAAAGTCTTTTTAAACAAAAGTTCAAGTGATGCATCAGCTCCTTCAAATTGGAATCCTTCATTCTCTAAATTTTTTACTGCATCCACTATTGCCTGTACATCGGGTGAGTTTGGCTCAAGAGACATTCCAAATTCCTCAGCCTTTTTAAGGATATTGCTTTTACCTGCCAAATCAGAAACTAATACTCTCTGTCTGTTACCTACAAGTTCTGGCTTTATGTGTTCATAGGTCTCTGGTCTTTTTCTTATTGCGCTAACATGCACTCCGCCTTTATGTGCAAAGGCGCTTTCTCCTACAAAGGGCTGTCTTTTGAAAGGAGTTAAATTGGCTATCTCATATACAAATTTTGAGGTATCTGTTAGTTTTTTTAATTTGTCATCATTAATACATTTAAATCCTAATTTAATCTGAAGATTTGGAATTACAGAACAAAGGTTAGCATTTCCACATCTTTCACCAAACCCGTTCATAGTTCCCTGAATCTGTACTGCACCATTTAAAACAGCGATAATGCTATTTGCAACAGCACAATCCGAATCATTATGTGCATGAATTCCCAATGGTGTATTTATATGTTCTCTTACTTCTCTAATTATTTTTTCAATCTCATAGGGCAGTGTACCTCCATTTGTATCACACAGGACAAGTCTATCTGCTTTTGCCTCTTCTGCTGCTTTAAGACATTTAATGGCATATTCAGGATTGTCTTTATATCCATCAAAAAAATGTTCTGCATCAAAAAATACCTTATCAGCATATTTTTTTAGATATTTTACGGTGTTATAAATTAATTCGAGATTTTCTTCAAGTGATATCTTAAGGGCTTCTGTTACATGAAAATCCCAATTTTTTCCAAAAATAGTTATTATTTCCGTCTCTGATAAGATCAATGTCTTTATATTTGGATCATTTTCCACCTTAAATTTTGGTTTATGAGTGCTTCCAAAGGCAACTACTTTCGCGTTTTTGAGTTTTAGTTTTTTTACTCTTTTAAAATATTCAGCATCCTTCGGATTAGAACCAGGCCATCCTCCCTCAATATAATGGAAACCTAACTCATCCAGCTTTTCTGTTATTTTTAGTTTATCATCAACGGAAAAAGATATTTCTTCAGCTTGGGAACCGTCTCTTAAGGTTGTATCATATATTTCTATATTTTTCTGCATAGGTTAATATATTACATTTTTAAAATTTAAGGCAAGATATGATATATTATATATTATTAAAATTTTATATTTAAGGAGATTTATATGGGTAAAAAATTGATGCTCGGAACATCAGCAATCGCTCAGGGAGCAATAGAGGCAGGTATATCCTATGCAGCTTCCTATCCTGGCACGCCTGCCACTCAAATACTTGAACATATAGCCCAGAATTCCTCTGTAAAATGTGAATGGTCTGTAAATGAAAAAGTTGCCTATGAAGTTGCCTATGGAGTTTCTCTTACAGGTAGAAGAGTGCTTTGCTCAATGAAACACGTTGGACTAAATGTTGCCTCAGACCCATTTATGACATCAGCTTATTTAGGAGTAAGAGGTGGCTTCGTTCTCGCATTGGGAGATGATCCAGGAGCCTATTCTTCACAAAATGAGCAAGACAGTCGCTTTTATGCTTCTTTTGCAAAAATACCATGTCTTGAGCCTTCAGATGGACAGGAAGCAAAGGATCTTACCATGCTTGCCTTTGACATATCTGAGGAATTAGGATTACCTGTAATGATTAGAAGTATTACAAGATTATTACACTGTTATAGCCCTGTAACGATTGGAAAGATTAGAGAGGAAAATCCTATCAATCTCAAAAAGGATCCTGAACACATGATTGCAGTACCAAAACATGTTATGGCCTTACACAAAGAATTAAATGAAAAACAAAGTAAAATACACGAAATAATAAAAAAATATGAATTAAATAAAGTTATTAATGGAAAATCAAAAAGAGGTATAATTGCCTGTGGTATAACTTTTTTATATGCTATGGAACTTGGGCAAAAAATGCCAATTCTTAAAATATCTGCCTATCCCATTGATGAATCTTTAATTAAGGATTTTGTTAGTAATTTAGATGAAGTTGTTGTTCTTGAAGAAGGCTATCCTCTGGTAGAACAACTTCTAAGAAAACTGCATGCAAATGTGAAAGGTAAACTTTCCGGAGATCTCCCCATGGAGGGGGAAATGACAGTTGATGCAGTAATGAGATTTTTCAAAAAAGCTAATTCTCCCGGAGTCTCTGATTTAAATAAATATCTACTACCTCGTCCACCTGTACTTTGTCCAGGATGCCCTCACAGAGAGTTTTATAAAGCTCTCATTGAAGCAAAGCCTAATTTTGTTGCAGGCGATATAGGTTGCTATACCCTTGGTGCGAATCCACCCCTAAAAGCAATAGATACATGTCTTTGTATGGGAGCAAGTATAAGTAAGGCTTCAGGAATCGCCTCTCAAGGAATAGAAAAAGTTGCTGCAGTAATTGGTGATTCTACGTTTATTCATACTGGAATTCCAGCTCTCATAAATGCTGTTTATAATAAATCGAATATTTTAGTATGCATCCTCGATAACTCTTCAGTTGCCATGACAGGCCATCAGCCAACGCCGGCAATAGGAATCACTGCAAAGGGAGAAGAAACAAGTAAGCTTGACCTTGCAGAACTCTGTAAAGCCTGTGGAGTAAATTCAGTCGTGGTTGTTGATCCTTACGATAAAAAGACAACACTACAAGCTCTCAAGCATGCGCTTGATAATCAGGGTGTAAATGTAATAATAGCAAAGAGAGCTTGTGTTTTAATCGCTAAAAAACTAAAGAGCTAAAACATCATCCCAACTAAGTAGATTAACTCCCTTTTCCTGTAAAAGAGATATTGTTTTATCAAGATTTTCTGTTCTCAGGACTACAACAGCTTTTTCACCAGATTTTTCAACAAAAGCATAAATATATTCAATATTGATATTGGCATCATAAAGATATTTTAATCCTTCTGCAAGTCCTCCAGGCTTGTCCTTTACTGCCATAGCTATTACATTAGTGAGCTTAACAGTAAAATCGTTTTTTTCAAGAATTTCCTTAGCCTTTTCAGGATCTGTTACAATCATTCTTAAGATTCCGAATTCTGAAGTATCTGCGATTGAAAGAGCTCTTATGTTAATACCTGACTCAGCAAGAGCTTTTAATGCTTCATAAAGTCTTCCCCTTTTGTTTTCCAAAAATACTGATAGCTGTTTTATTTTCATGATTCACCTCCTATTCGCTGAGGCTTCTTTTGTCAATAATTCTCTTTGCCTTTCCTTCACTTCTTGGAAGACTCTTTGGTTCTACAAGTGTAACTTTAACTCTTATTCCTACTATTTCTTCTATACGTCTTTCAAGTTTCTTCTTAAGAGCCTCAATATGTTTTACTTCATCCGAGAAAGTCTCCTTAGACATCTCTACCATAACTTCAATTTCATCAAGATGTTGAGGTCTTGTTATAACTATTTGATAGTGAGGTTCTACACCTTGAACCTCGAGTATTGCCTTTTCAATCTGATAGGGGAATAACATTACTCCTCTTACTTTTATCATGTCATCTGTTCTACCCCTTATTCTCTCTATTCTCACAAAAGTTCTACCACAAGAGCATTTTTCTCTTATTAATGAGGTAATATCCCTTGTTCTAAATCTTAACATAGGCATTCCTTCGCGTGTAATAGTGGTAAGAACAAGTTCTCCCCTTTTACCGTCTGGCAGATGATCTCCTGTTTCTGGATCAATTATTTCAGCAATGAAATGATCTTCAAATATGTGTAAACCATTTTTCTCAACACATTCGTGAGCAACCCCTGGACCTATAATCTCAGTAAGACCATAAATATTGTAGGCATTAAGACCAAACCTCTTTTCTATCTCCGAGCGCATTGCTTCTGTCCACATCTCTGCTCCAAAACATCCAGCTTTTAATTTAAGATTTGTAGGCTCTATTCCCATTTCCTGCGCGACCTCTGCCATATACAATGCATAAGAAGGAGTGCAGGTTAATATGGTAGTTCCAAAATCTCGCATTATCTCTATTTGTCTACGAGTATTTCCTGCTGAAGCTGGTACAATCATACACCCAATTTTACGAGCACCATAATGAACCCCAAATCCGCCAGTGAACAATCCATATCCATAGGCAACTTGAACAATATCATCCTTCGTTGCTCCAGCCATTGTAAGACATCTTGCCATTACCTCTCCCCATATTTCGATATCATTCATAGTATAACCAGCTACTACGGGTTTCCCTGTAGTTCCACTTGACATATGAATCTCTACGATTTCCCTCAGAGGAGATGCAAACATGCCAAAAGGATAGACTTCTCTTAAATCAGCTTTGCTGGTAAAAGGAATTTTTCTCAAATCATCAAGCCTTTTAATATCATCGGGAGTAATGCCTACTTCATCAAATTTTCTCTTATAATAAGGAACTTTTTCGTAAGCTCTTTTAACTGTATCTTTAAGTCTTTGTAATTGAATTTCTTTCAATTGTTCTTCATTTATACATTCTATTTCTTTATTCCAAAACATAACTTTCACCTCACTGAATTTCTTCAGGATTTAAAAATTTTAAATTTTCATCCTTAAGTAACTCTTTTGCCTTTGAAGTGTCTTCTACTTCCACTATTAAATAAGCTCTTTTTCTTGTCTCAGCCACATAAACAGAGGCACTTTCTATATTAATTCCCTTTGACGATAAAATCTTTACTACTTCATACAGTCCACCTGGCTGGTCTTTCATTTCAATGCCAATGGCTTCATTTAAGGATACGGTAAAACCTTTTTCCCTTAATAAATCATAGGCTTCTTTCCATTTGTTAACCATAAATTTTATCACTCCAAAGCCATTTGTACTTGTAATTGAAAAGGCAAGTATATTTATATTAGCCTCTGCAAGAACTTTTGTAACTCTTTCAAGTCTTCCAGGTTTGTTTTCAGCAAAGACCGATATCATGTAAACCTTATTCATAAAAAACCTCCTTCAGTAGGCTCTAAACTAAATCGTTCTATTATCAATTACTCTTTTTGCCTTTCCCTCACTTATAGGTAATGTACCTGGTTCAAGAAGTTCCACCTTTGGTTTTACCATTGTGGCAGAGCGAATTTTATCAACTATCTCATCTTTCATTCTTATAAGTCTTTCAATTTTTCCATCAAAAAGCTCTCTGTCAATTTCTACTTTTACTGTCATCTCATCATAGGATTCAAGAACAATCTGATAATTCTGTGCCACACCCTTTATGCTCATCAGTACCTGTTCAATCTGTTGTGGAAAGATATTAACACCTTTTACAATAAACATATCATCAGATCTGCCCAGTATTCTTGATATTCTTCTGTGTGTTCTTCCACATTTGCAAGGTTCAGAAATTATTTTAGTAAGATCTCTTGTTCTATATCTAATAAGCGGCATAGCTTCTCTGTTTAATGTGGTAAGCACCAATTCACCGATCTCACCATCAGGAATGGGTTCACCTGTTTCAGGATTAATTACTTCCATAAGAAAATTATCTTCCCATATATGTAGTCCTTCTTTATATTTACATTCAAATCCTACACCAGGTCCGTTCATCTCTGTGAGCCCATAACAATTATATATATCTATTCCTAACATGTCCTCAATTTTTTTTCTTGTTTCCTCTGAGTAAGGTTCTGCTCCCAAATAGGCTCTTTTTAATTTTAAATCTCTACGAGGGTCTATGCCTTTGTCATATATTACAGATGCCACATATAAAGCATAACTTGGTGTTATATGAAGCATTGTTGTTCCAAAATCTCTCATAAGATTAATCTGTCTTTCTGTATTACCAGGCCCTGCCGGGATAACAAGAATACCGATCTTTTCCGCACCATAATGCATAACAAAGGCTCCTGTAAACAGTCCATAGGTCATACTGTTCTGAAGAATATCTCCTCTTTTTGCTCCAGTCATTACAAGACATCTGGCAATTAATTCTGCGGAATTATTTATATCTTTTTTTGAGAAAAAAATTGCCTTTGGTTTTCCGGTAGTACCACTTGATGTATGAAGTCTTATAAGTTTATCAACAGAGACTGTAACAAGCCCGAAGGGATAATCTACATAAAGATCATCTTTTATGGTGAAGGGAAGTTTATGGATGTCATCAAGACTTTTGATATCATCCGGTTTTACATTTGATTGTTGGAATTTAGCTCTGTAATGCGGAACTCTCTGATATACTCTTCTTAAAGTCTTCTTAAGCCTTTCAAGTTGAAGTTGTTTTAGGTTTTTTCTTTCTAATGTTTCCGTTTCCTTGTTCCAAAATTGCATATTCCTTTGCTAACCTCCTGCCTTCATAAAATGCCTTTATGTTTAAATCGACTGTCTTTAAAGGAACAGCGTCTTTTATTACTTCAATCCATGTCTGTTCTTTGAATTTTAAAAGAACAGATAAAAATCCAAGTATAACCGAATTCTCAATTTTAGGGTTACCAATTTCTTTTGCAATCTTCTCTGCATCAACAGGATAAACAATATATCCTTTTTCTTTTAAGGCATTTTCTATCCTATCTGGATAGTTCTTTTCTTCTGACCCGGCAGGAGTTATTTTTTTTCTATTCAAGATAATGACACCTGAAGGTTTAAGAAAAGGTAAATATCTTACTGATTCCATTTCTTCAAGTGCTACCATTATATCTGCATGTCCTAATGGTATGGTAGATGAATAGACTTTACTGCCAAATCTAATGTGCCCAACTACACTGCCACCTCTCTGAGCCATTCCATGAAGTTCGCTTTCCTTAACATCTAAGCCGCTTTTAAAGGCAACTTCTGCGATAATTCTACTGGCAAGGACAATTCCCTGTCCGCCTGTTCCTGTCATTATTATGTTTGTAGGTGACATGTTGAAAATTTTAACACAGTGTGTTGTTAATTTGCAATATTTAAATAAATTTATGTAAACTTTAAAACATTATGGATCTTCATCAGTTAAAAGTATTTATTTCAGTTTATAAAAATAGAAATTTTTCTAAGGCTGCTAAAGAAATCTTTTTGACACAACCTACCATAAGCGAACATATTAAAAGTCTTGAAGAAGAATTAAAATGTAAATTGTTTGATAGAATTGGCAAAAGAGTAATTCCTACAAAAGAAGCCGATATTTTATATGAAGAATCACTGGATTTAATTAATAAATTTGAAAACCTTAAAGATATTATACAGAAAATGCGAAGATTACCTTCAGGCAATATACTTATTGGAACCAGTAGTATACCTGGAACCTATATATTACCTTCATTAATACCAGAGTTTAAAAATTCATATCCAGACATACACATTCAGATTGAAATATCAGATTCATTAGAGGTAATTAATAACTTACTTTCCAATAATTATCTTATAGGTTTAGTGGGAACCAAAATAAACAACTCAAACATTAAGCATTCACCATTTATGTGGGATGAACTTGTAATAGCCTCTCCAAATTTCACAGAAAAATCTGTAATTACTCCAGAGGAATTAGTAAAATATCCTTTCATTATGAGAGAAAGCGGTTCAGGTACAAGAAAAGAAACAGAAAAATTTTTAAAGGAAGTAGGAATAGAACCATCAAAATTAAAAATAGTTTGCACCTTGGGAAACACAGACGCTATAAAACAAGCAATTAAAAAGGGTTTAGGAATTTCTATACTATCTATTCATTCCATAAAAGATGAGATAGAATGCGGTAAGCTAAAAGCAATTAGAATAAAAGGATATGAAATGAAGAGAATGTTCTATATTGTTACAAATACTAAAAGAACTTTACCATACATTTATAAATTATTTTACGAATTTCTTAAAAATAAAGCTGTTATTCTATAATTTTATCAAGCCCCTCTTGAGAAAAACCAACAAATCTTTTACCATTATATGAAATAAAAGTAGGTGTTCCATTTACAGCCATTTTTTTCATTAATTCTATTGTTTCATTAATCTTCTTTGAACCATCTTCACAAATTTTACCATCCCACTTGGAATTTAAATAGTCACTGTAATTCATACCGGCACATACACCTCTAATAGATTTATCCTTTGCCTGTGGGTGTATTTGTTCTAAAGGAAATAGTATTACCTTTACTTCTATTTTTCTCGCATTAGCCCAATCTTTTACTAAAACCTTTGCTTTTTCACAAAAAGGACAATCAGGATCGGTAATCATGTAAATATAATTTTTAGAACCTTCGGGCTTAAAGGAGAAAGCTACAACCCTTTCTATTTCATTTTTGAAATCTGCAAAACTTTTTTCCTGCATCCTGTTGATAGTAGCTTTACCCAATAAAACACCATCTTTATAAACATCTCCTCCTATGAAAAAAGTTTTGTTATCTGAGGCAACATAAAAAATTCCAAAATTGCCAGCCTTTTCAATTACTATCTGACAGAGATTGGTACCTTTTATCTCATTTTTCTCTAAAATTTTATCAAAATCTGCATTAAACGCTTGTTTTAATTCACTTTTTAATGTTTCTTCCTTTATTTTTGTGCAAGGATTAGACATCATATTACAAGAGACAAGAAAAAATATACAAAAAACTAAAAATATCAATTTTTTCATAAATTCCTCCAATAATATTTTTTTAAATCTAACATTAAAATTCAGAAAAAATCAAAAAGGATCATCTATTTTTTTAATCTCTCTATTTTTGCACCAAGAGAAATCAGTTTCTTATCAAGCTCCTCATAACCTCTGTCAAGATGATATATTCTATCGATTATGGTTTTTCCTTCAGCAATTAAGCCTGCAATTACCAGAGAAGCAGAAGCCCTTAAGTCTGTTGCCATCACAGGTGCGCCTTTTAAATGCTTAACACCTCTTACTGTAGCGGTATTGCCCTCTACAGAAATGTCTGCACCCATTCTTCTTAATTCAGCAACATGCATAAATCTGTTTTCAAAAATTGTCTCTTTGATGACCGAAGTTCCGTTTGCTACTGACATCATTGCCATAAATTGAGCCTGCATATCTGTAGGAAAACCAGGATATGGCATTGTCTTAATATCAACTGAATTAGGTCTTTTAGGACCGATAACCCTTAAACCTTCTTTCGTCTCTTTAAAAATAACTCCCGCATCCTTCATCTTTAAGATTACAGCATCTAAATTTTCAGTTCTACAACCTTTAATCAATATATCTCCTCCAGAGGCTGCGGCAATTGCCATAAATGTGCCTGCCTCAATTCTATCTGGTATAATTTCATGAAATATGGGTGGATTAAGTTCACTGACTCCTTCAATCTCGATTATACTTGTTCCAACTCCTTTTATCTTAGCACCCATTGATATTAAATAATTTGCAAGATCAACAACTTCTGGCTCTTTAGCAGCATTCTCAATAATAGTTGTTCCTTTTGCTAAAACAGCTGCCATCATGATATTTTCAGTTCCAGTAACTGTTGGTATATCAAAATAAATTTTTGTTCCCTTTAATTGGTTAGCCTTAGCAATTATGTATCCTTCCTGTAAAACTATCTTTGCCCCCATTTTTTCAAGACCCACAATATGCAGATTAACAGGTCTTGCACCAATGGCACATCCGCCAGGTAACGATACTTTAGCTTTACCAAATCTGGCGACAAGAGGTCCCAACACCAAAATAGAAGCTCTCATTGTTTTTACAAGGTCATAGGAAGCCTCAAAATGAGTTATCTTTGTTGTATCAATTATACATTTATTATTCTCAATCTGAACATTAGCTCCCATTCTTTTCAGGAGTTCTGCCATAGTTAAAACATCTCGCAATCTGGGGACTCTTTTTAAATGATGTATGCCCGATGATAAAAGAGTTGCAGCCATTATAGGTAAAGCAGCATTTTTTGCTCCGCTGATTATTACTGTGCCCTTTAGAGGTCTTCCACCAAAAATAAGTAGCTTATCCATGATAAATATATTAAACTAAAAGAAGGAGATATTGAAATATGTTAGACATAGAGAGTTTGATAAATAAAGTTTTAAAGTATAGACCAAAGGCTAATATTGAGCTTATACAGAAAGCTTATATTTTCTCAAGAGAAGCTCATTGTGCTCAAAAAAGAAAAGAAGGAATTCCTTACATATATCATCCTTTAGCTGTTGCAGATATTTTAGCAGATATGAAAATGGACTCTCCTACTATTGCTGCGGGGCTTCTTCATGATACAGTTGAAGATGCTGAAATGACTGTTGATGAAATAAGTGATATGTTTTCTCCTGAAGTTGCATTTTTAGTAGATGCAGTAACAAAGTTAAGCAAAATTCAGTTTTCTACTGTTGAAGAAGCAAAAGCTGAAAGTTTCAGAAAAATGTTTCTTGCCATGTCAAAGGATATTAGAGTAATTCTAATTAAGTTCGCAGATAGGTTACATAATATGAGAACTATTGAGTTCTTACCTCCTGAAAAACAAAAAAGAATTGCTCTTGAAACCCTTGAAATATATGCACCTCTTGCAAATAGATTGGGAATTGGATGGATGAGAAATGAATTTGAAGACCTTTCATTCAAAGTATTATATCCTGAGGAATATAAGGATTTAGAGAGAAGAGTAGCAAAAAGGCAGGAAGAACAGCATGCTTATATTAGTAATGTTATTGAAATTTTGAATGAGAAAATAAAAGAAATGAACATTCCATCTAAGGCTTACGGCAGAGTAAAACATTATTACGGCATCTATCAAAAAATGATTAAACAAAAAATACCCTTTGAACAGGTTTATGATGTTATAGGAATCAGAATAATAACTGACACAGTGCCTCATTGCTATGACATATTAGGAATAATACATTCTCTATGGACTCTGATACCGGGAAGATTTAAGGATTTCATTAGCCTTCCAAAATCTAATTTTTATCAATCACTGCATACAACAGTCATAGGTCCTGGAGGAGAAAGAGTTGAATTCCAAATAAGAACTGAAGAAATGGACATAATTGCCGAAGAGGGTATTGCAGCTCATTGGAGATATAAAGAAAGAAAAGATTTAAATGAAAGAGAAGCAAAAATTGTAGCATGGCTCAGGGAACTTTTAAAGGAAATATCTGATCCTAAAGAATTGCTGGATGCAGTTAAAGCAGAAGTAGTTCCTGACACTATATATATTTTTACTCCAAAAGGTGATGTGAAAGAGCTTCCCATAGGAGCTACACCAGTAGACTTTGCCTATGCCATCCACTCTGAAGTAGGAGCAAAATGCGCAGGAGCAAAGGTTAATGGAAGAATTGTACCCTTAAATTATCAACTGCAAAGTGGTGATGTGGTAGAAATAATAACAAGTCCACATCAAAAGCCGAGAAAGGATTGGCTACAATTTGTAATTACACAACGTGCCAGAAATAGAATAAAACATTTCTTAAGACAGGAAGAAAGACAGCAAGCTGTTGACATAGGTAAACAATTAATAGAAGCAGAACTAAAAAAACAAGGGATATCTACATCAATTCTCAAATCTAATAAAATTGATAATTTACTACAATCACTTAGCATTCAATCAATAGAAGATTTGTATTTTCTTATCGGACATGCAAAGATATCAGTTCATCAGGTTATAAATAAACTTATCCCAGAAGATGAAAGAGAAGATTTAAAAACCCTTAAAAGGCCCATAAGTAAGCGGGATAATAAACAGTTTATTTCCTTGAAAGGCGTTGAAGAAGTACTATATCACATTGCTAAATGCTGTATGCCTGTTCCGGGAGATGATATTGTTGGTTTTATTACAAGAGGAAAAGGAATATCCGTACACAGAAAAGATTGTGAAAATATCAAGCATTTAGATAAGGAAAGACTAATCGAGGTATATTGGACAGCCGATGATTCCTCTAAAGTTCAGACTAAAATAAGTGTAGAATGCTTAGATAAACCAGGTATATTGGCAAATCTTACAGGACTGCTCTCTGCGAGCAATGTGAATATAACAGCAGTAAAAGCCAACTCAACAGCTGATAAAAGAGCACTAATTGATTTTACCATTGAGGTAAAAGATAGAAATCATCTATCTGATATTATCAATAAAATTTATAATATTCCTGAAGTTCTTTCAATAAGAAGATAAATCTATATTCAAAGCACCTTTTCTTATTATTTTTGGCGGTTTAATAGTAACATCAATAATAGTAGATGGAATACCCTTCAATTTTCCTCCATCAATAAAAAGATCAATCTCTTCTAAATTAAAATATTTAAGAGCTGTTTCCATATCGGATGCCGCAGGATGCCCAGAAATATTAGCTGATGTTGCCGTAATTGGAAAGGGAGATTTTTTAATTAAGTTAAGAGCAAAGGACTCACCTGGCATCCGTAATGCCACAGTTTTATTTAAAACTATCTCTTCAGGTAATCCATCCTTAGCTGGCAATATTAAAGTTAAGGGACCAGGCCAATATTTCTCAATTAACTTCTCAGCTATTAATGGAATATTGGATACTAACAGTTTAAGATGGCTTAAATTTACGATTAGGGGAAAGACTTTTTCCTTAGGCCTTTTTTTTATTTCAAAGACTTTTCTAAGAAGATACTTGTTGTCATATTTAACTCCGATACCATATAAAGTTTCGGTTGGATATATTATTATTCCATCCTTCTGAAGTATCCTAATAACTTCATCTATGCTAATTTCATGTGCTTTTAACAATTTCATCTATTTCTCCTAAAATCTTATTAAGATTTTTAAGATCACTTTTTTTTAATTTTTCATCTTTAAAGTAAATTTTATAATAAATCTCAACAAATCTTAAAGATTTTTCTCTTAATAAATGATTATCTATATTCATAACGAATTCCTCAAGACCTAAATTGTTTTTTCTCTCAATTCCTGCTTTTTTTAAAATATTTAAGAATCTATTTAACGGTTCTTTTTTCTTATTATAAAACTTTAACCCTATAAAAATAAGAAACAAAAATAAAAGGAACAGAAGTATAATTAAGAAGTTTTTATTAAATTTAATATCAGGCTGTTTTAATGCCTTAGCAAGTTTTAACTGTGCCTTAAAATCATAATTTATAACTATATGATTCCATAAATAATCAAAAAAGTTAAAAATAACAGGCTCGGAAACTCTTATAGGTCTTGAACCTGAAGGATCAAATCTTATCCACTGCCCCTTAATCCAAGCCTCAACCCATAAATGAGCATCAGAGGCTCTGACTATATAATATCCTCCGAAATTGTTATAACTGCCTCCTCTGAATCCTCCTACAACTCTCGAAGGAATCCCTTTCAATCGTAACATCAAAGCCATGGATGTGGCAAAATACTCACAATTACCTTTTTTTGTATTAAATATAAAATCTTCAACAGGATTATCACCCTTTGGAAGTATCTTTAGAGAATATTCATAATTACTTAAAAAATTAAGAATTTTCTCTATTATTTCTCTTTCATCTTTTGAGTGGTTAGTTATCTCATCGGTAAGAGCTTTAAATTTTTCAGAAATTATTTTTGGTATTTGTAAATAAATCTTAGAAGGTTCTACTTCATATAATGTAAAATTCATATAAGATTCAGCATTATATTTTAATTGTCTTTCTATGGATGAGTCGGTTTTAAAAATACCTGGATACTCTATGCTAATACCTTTAAGATATACTGTGGCTGGGAAATCAAGCACTGGAAGATAGTTTTCATAGGATGGTTCAAGAATTATTGTGTATCTAATTTTTTCTCCTGTAATGAAAGTATTAAAATCTAAGTGTTTATTTTTAATCCACTGTCTACCATTAAATGTATCAAAAGTGATCATTCTCCAGTAAAGTTGTTCTTCACTAATCTTATTCATACTTACTCTCATCACGACAGTTCTGTCTTCCTCTATGCTTGATACTGTTCCAAGATTTACTGTAGAGGAAAATCCTGTCTTAGACTTTGCCAAGCCAATATCAAATAAAGGATAAGGTGTTCTCGGCAGAAATAAAAAAAAGAATATACTAAGAGGAATAGAAAGTGTAGAGATTAAAATAGAATATGTTAGAATCTCTAAAAAATTTCTTTTTTCAATAAATGATTGAGATGTTTCTTTGACATAAGTTATTAACAATATGGAAAAAACAGTCAACACAAAAATAAAGACTAATCTTACTAAAAAAAGCCAAGAAATACTAAAAAGAGCAGATGCTCCTAAAAGCAACATGGCTAAAAGATAAATCTGAAAATATTCTCTCCATGTTTTTTTACCCCAAAATCTTATGGCAGATATCAGTGTAAGAGCTTCAACAGATGGTAAAACTATGTCTTCAATCGAAAATCCTAAAAAAGAATAGAACATAAAAAATAAAGATATAATATTTATAATCCATTGATTTATATATATATTTCTTATATGAAAAAAAATACTTAGCAATAAAATTAGCGCAAAAATCAATGTAATAGTAATTGATATGTATGAAATAATTCCTGAAAACGCAAGGATAATAATAATGAAGGACAGGAAATAAATTATATTATCTATCTTAGGTGATTTAATAAAGGGCAAGAGCATAAAGAAGTCTCCTTACATGTGCTTGACCTAACTCAGGTTTATAAAAAGCCTTGTCCAACTTAAGTCCAACTGGTATACCGTTTTGTGAAAGATTAAGTATGGCAAATGTTGCTTTTCCTATTTTCTGTTCCAAATCTCCTGTAAAAGAAGAAAGATCAATAATTACAGGGTTTCCTATGTATGGTGAAAACTCTTTAGTCATTAAATCCGATGTTTTGGCAGTTGCCTTCCAGTTTATATATTTTAGAGGGTCCTGAGGATTATAGGCTTTTACACCTACTATTTCACCTTCAAAAGATTTCCCTCTTGATGAAATGGATTCAATCTTTGTTTTTCCCTCTGAAAGAAACATAGAAAAATCGCATTTAATAGGTTTTGGAAATACAATAACTTCATAATCAATGGGGATTTTTATAGTTCTTCTAAAAAAGAAAAAGGGGAAATACGATGAAATTAAGACTTCAGATATTTTTATCCTTCCTCTCCTCTGAAATACTAAAGTGATATTGATTATTTCTTTATACTTTACAAATGGTAATATCTTTTCACTCTCATTAATCTTCAGTCTTATTAAATAAGATGGTAGAAAATATCTCTTTTTTATCTCCGCTTTTAAATTTGTAGGTGTTTGGGCAAATATTTCAGGTTGAGGTAATAAAGATAACTTAAAATTTTTAAGATTATAAATAGAAATGATGCCGCTTAAAGCCATCATACTTAATAAAAATGAGAGTATTATAAAAACTAAATTATTTCCTGTATTTACAGCAGAAAAGCCTATCAGTAAAGTAATCCCTATGAATATCCAGCCTGATTTTGTTATCTTTACGGAGGAGTAGAAATTTTTTCTAAAATTGATAATATCACCTCTTCCTTTGATAATGAATCATCCTTAAGGATTATTCTGTGTGGAGTAACATAAGGTATTATATCCTTTACATCTTCTGGGACCACATAATCTCTATCCCTAAAATAGGCATTTGTCTTAGATGTATAAGTAATAGCTAAACCAGCTCTTGTTGAAAGCCCTAACAGGATTCTATTATCAATACGAGTGCTTTCAATAAAATCTAAAATCCAATTTATAATTTTATCTGATATATAGATCTTACGAATTTCATCTTGAATTTTTATAATTTCATCTTTGTCAATAATTGACTCAAGCGTATATAAATCTTCTCTGGAACTACCTCTTCTTAAAATCTCTCTTTCTGCATCCTGTCCCGGATATCCAATGCTAATTTTAAGCATAAACCTATCAAGTTGTCCTTCTGGTAAGGGGAAAGTACCATAAAACTCTATAGGATTTTGAGTGGCTATAACAAAAAAAGGTTTCGGTAGTCTATAGGTTTTACCATCAACTGTTACTTGTTCTTCAGCCATTGCTTCAAGAAGTGCAGATTGTGTTTTTGGAGTTGCTCTATTTATTTCATCAACTAAAACAATATTATTAAATATGGGACCTGGTTTAAAATCAAACTCTCCTGTATTTTTATTATAAATTGATAAACCTGTTATATCTGTAGGTAGCAGATCATTTGTGCATTGAATTCTTCCAAAGCTTAAAGCTAAAGCTCTTGATAAGGCAATAGCTAAGGATGTCTTACCAAGTCCTGGTAAATCTTCAATGAGGATGTGTCCTTTAGAAAAGATAGATATTAAGGATAGAATTATAGCTTTTTCTTTGCCATGCAAGCAACTCTGAAGATGATTGACAATATTTAATATTTTTTGATTTTTTACCTTTTCAATCATAAAGAGGGGGAATAACCCCCTCTTTTATTTTAACCTTCTAAGTAAACCTTTTCAACAGGAGGTGCTACCTGTTTTTTACGGGAAAGCACTCCCGGTAACCAAACAGAAGGACCTGAGACTTTAACGTTAAAAGCTTTTTCTATTTTAGTAGCATCACCAGAATAGAATAACTCTGTTCCCTCTTTCACAATATCTGTTGCCATGAAAATTACCATGTCATAGCCTTTGCTATTCTTTAACTCATTGAGATAGTTTACAAACTCATCCTTGCGTTCATAAACTTCTTCAATATCAACAACTTCTGTCTGCCCAATTCCCACTTTTAATCCTTTGAAATCATAGTCCTTGAAATCTACATGAACTACATCAGATATTGGTTTTCCTTTAATACTTGCTTTGGCTTTTTTAAGCTCAACACCGAATTTTGTTATATCAGAAATACCAGCAACTGCAGCAAGTTCTGCAGCAATCTTTTTATCTTCTTCTGTAGTTGTAGGAGACTTAAAGATTACTGTGTCAGAAAGAATGGCTGAAAGAAGCAAGCCTGCGTAAGTTTTGTTTGCCTTCACTTCATTGGGAAACATCTTTGCAATTACTGTTGCCGTGCTACCAACAGGCTCAATGTGAATAAAAATTGGATCTGGATAGTTAAAATTCATCTTGTGATGATCAATAACAGCAAGAACTTTCTCTGCACCATCAACTCTCTGTTTTTCTTCATTGTGATCCACTAAGACAAGAGTTTTGCCAGCAGCATTCTCTAAAATTTCAGGTGCTGCAACCCCAAACTGCTTAAGAGCAAATTCTGTCTCCTCGTTAACCGGTCCTGCTGTTACTGCCTTATAACCTTTAATACCTGCATAAACAATTGCAGAACATACGGTGTCTGTGTCTGGAGCTTTGTGTCCAATGACATAAATATCGCTCATTTTACCCTCCTAAAAAAGTTTTTTAAAATTGTAAAATTTTGACAATTTCTACTTTAAAATGTCAAGAAAAAAGCCATTAAAATTTAAAATAGAGCTATTAAAGATTATCAAGCAACTCTTTTACCGATAATTTTAATTCAGGATGAATAAAATAGGGTGCAATTTCACACAATGGCTTAAGGACAAAATCTCTTTTATGCATGAGAGGATGAGGTATGGTAAGTTCTTGGCTTTTGAAAATTATATTATCATAAAAAATTATATCAATATCTATAATTCTCGGACCATATCTTATAGTATCCTTTCTTCCCATTTTTTTCTCTACTTGTTTTAATGTTCTTAATAGATCCAAAGGTTCAAGAATAGTTAAACATTCTATAGCTTGATTTAAAAACTCAGGCTGATCAGTATATCCCCATGGAACAGTATTATATAGGGAAGACTTTTTCGAAACTATTATACCACAATCTTTAAGCTCGGATAAGGCAACTTCAATATTTTTAGCTCTATCACCTAAATTAGAACCAAGTAAAAGATAAATTCTATTCATAATAAATATTTTAATGTTAAAATTATAAAAAATAGAATAAAAGGAGGTTATTATGCTTACAGCAAAAGTAAAATGGGCTGGAGATATGCAATTTGTAGGGCAGTCAGGAACAGGTCATGCAATAGTTATGGATGCAAATGTTGATTTTGGAGGAGAGGACTCTGGGATGAGGCCTATGGAATTACTTTTAATTGGACTTGGTGGTTGTAGTGGAATGGATATTGTCTCTATTCTTAAGAAGAAAAAACAAGATATACGCGACTTAGAAATAAAAATAAAAGGACAACAGGCAGATAAATATCCTAAAAGATTTACAGAAATTGAAATTGAATTTATTGTTAAAGGAAAAAATCTTTCCGAAGACGCTGTTAAAAGAGCTGTTGAGCTTTCAATGGAAAAATACTGTTCTGTTAAGGCTACTCTTGAATATTCAGCTAAGGTTACTCACTCATATAAAATTGAGAATATAGAGTAGTTTTAACAAAAGATATCTTTATGCAGTCTGAGGATTTAATTGAAAATTAAAATAGGGCTCTTCCTGTAATTCAAAATATCCAGATTCTATCATTGTTTTAATAAAATTGATATGGGAGGTATGCCCTCCTTTTTCAAATATAAAGTGGCCTTGAAGAGGATAACCTAACAAAGATAAATCACCAATTGCGTCAAGAATTTTGTGCCTGACAAATTCATCTTTAAATCTTAAAGAGCTACCAACTGTTCCATTTTCGTCCAATACAACTGCATTTTCCAAAGAACCACCTCTTGCAAAACCATTTTTTAGAAGATATTGAATATCCTTTAAAAATCCAAAGGTTCTTGCAGGCGCTATCTCTTTAGTAAAAGTTTGTTCATTAATATCACAAGATAAAAACTGTTCTCTTATTAACGGATGTTCATAGAAAATTTTATAACTGACTTTGAACCCTCTATGAGGCTTTGCAATAATTCGCACGTGTGATTCTTCATAAACTAAGGGCTTTGTTATCTTAAACACTGGTATCGTTTTACTCTGTTTTGCTATACCAGCTTTAAAAATTGCATTTACGAACTCTAAAGCACTTCCATCCAGCACAGGAACTTCAGATCCATCAATTTCTATTACAAGGTTTGTAATTCCAAAGACATAAATAGTAGCAAGAAGATGTTCAACAGTTCTTACTTTTATTCCGTCAATTCCTATGGTGGTTGCAAAGGATGTGTCAACGACAAATGGAAGCTTTGCTTTTATAGGCAGCTTCAAATCCTTTCTATAAAAAACTATCCCTGTATCTCTTTGGGCAGGAATAAGCCTGAGATTAATTTTTTTACCTGTATGAATTCCTATTCCAGAAATAAAAATTTCTTTTTTTATTGTTTTTTGAAATGGCATATTTATAGAATGAATACAAAAAATATGCCAGAATAAATATTAGATAATTCAAGAAATATTAGAAATCCTATGTGTTAATTATGACACATTATAAGAAAAAATAAAACAACCCTTAAGATTGACCACCTACAACAATCTCGGGAATCCTAATTGTTGGCATTCCATCGGTAACAGGGACTCCTTGAGAGTTCTTACCGCATGTTCCTATGGAAAATCCTAAATCATCACCCACCATATCAATACTTTGTAATATTTCTTGCCCTGTACCTATAAGAAGGGCTCCCCTAACAGGTTCCCCGATTTCTCCCTTTTCAATGGTATATCCTTCCTGAACCTCAAAAACAAATTCTCCAGTAACAGTATTCACCTGTCCTCCTCCCATTTTCTTGACAAAGAGACCTTTATCAACAGAATGTAATATCTGTTCTGGTGAATGATTACCGGGAGCAATAAATGTATTGCTCATACGAGGGATTGGATAGTGTTCATATGATTGTCTTCTTCCATTACCAGTTGAAACTTTACCTTCCTTTAGGGCGGTCCATTTATCGTAAATATAATTTACAAGAACTCCTCTATCAACCAAAATAGTTTTTTGTGAAGGAGTTCCCTCATCATCAAAAATATAGGAACCTCTCATGTTAGGAATTGTAGGGTCATCAATTACTGTAATTAAATCTGAAGCAACTTTTTCTCCAATTTTATCACTATACACTGACAAACCCTCTTGAACAAGATCTGCCTCCAGTCCATGACCAATTGCCTCATGTATCATAGTTCCTCCAGCTTCTGATGAAATTACAACCGGCATTCTTCCACCTTTAATTCTTCTTGCTTTAAGCATCATAACTGCTCTTTTGGCAGCCTTTTTTGCTAAAATCTCGGGAGAAATTTCATCAAATATTTCAAAACCTTTTAAACCTCCAACTGCTTCATAACCTGTCTGTATAACTCCATTTTCATGTGCAACAACGTGTATTAAGAAAAGAGTATAAATCCTTTCCTCATCTGTATAAAAACCTTCAGAATTAGCTATTTTTAATTTTTGAATAGTATCAGAATATAAAACCTTTACTTGTTTTACGGATCTGCTTTCTTGCCATGCAATCTTGTTAGCTTCCCTTAAAATTTTTATTTTATCTCTTAAATCTACGTAATTTGGGTTATTTTTTATGAAAAATTGTCTATCCATTTTTAATGGTGAAAGTTTCTTTAAATTAATTACACTTTCTGAGGAATTATAATTTTTCAAAGAAAAAATT
>JAOAGB010000011.1 GCA_026415995.1 Thermodesulfovibrio sp.
TACTTCTTCTGATACATCAGGGCATTGCTCAATCTGAGCCTGTCCTTGTGCAACTTTCATTGCAAAGGCAAGGCATGTAGGAAAACCGCATTTTTTACAGTTTGTTTTTGGTAAAAGTTTAAAAATTTCTATGCCTGTAAGCGCCATTTTTTCTCCCAATTCTTTAATTTCTTATATTCTGTCATTAACTATAAATTCTATTTTTTTCGAACTCTAAATTAAAACAGAATCAAAATTAATTAACAGAAAGTATTTCATAAAATACTTTAAGTGCTTTGTCTAAGGATTCTCCATCAGGACAACCACCTTGTGCACTTTCTGCCTTTCCGCCACCCTTACCTCCAACAGCTTGAGTTATACTTTTAAGAAGTTTACCAGCATCATATTTATTAGAGATATCTTTACTTACAGAAAGAATAAGTATTCCCTGTCCATCTATTTTTGAGGCAAGCAAAATAACTGCAGGATGCAGTTTTTCCCTAATTTTGTCTGAAAGAGTCCTCAAACTCTTTGTGTCAACTCCTTCAAGCTTTACTGCCAGAGCTTTTATGCCTTTTATATCTTTTGCTTGTTTTATAATATCATCGATGTTCTGAGTTATAAACTTTTCCTTTAGATGTTCAATTTCATTTTGTTTTTCTTTTAATTCTGTAACAATTCTTTCTAAAGCTTTGATCGGTTCCGTTGATTTGAGCATTGATGAAATAGTTTTAAGTTGTTCTCTTAAGGTTTCTGAATATTTATAGGCTTCCATTCCTGTAATTGCCTCTATTCTTCTAATTCCTGAAGCTACAGAGCCTTCTGAAATTATAAAGAAGCTTCCGATTTCACCTGTGCTATTACAATGAGTACCGCCACAGAGTTCTTTGCTAAAACCAAGAATTTTGACAACTCTTACAATATCCTCATATTTATCTTCAAAAAGTGCTGTTACTCCCTCGTTCAAAGCTTCATCAAGAGATTTATTTTCTACCTTAACAGGGAGATTTTCTAATATTTTTTCATTTACAATATGTTCAATCTCTTTTAATTCCTCATCATTTAATGATTCAAAATGGGTAAAGTCAAATCTTAGTCTGTCAGGAGCCACTAACGAACCTGCTTGTTTAACATGTTCTCCAAGTACAGATCTTAATGCAGCATGAAGTAAATGGGTTGCGGTATGATTTCTCATTATGGACTTTCTTCTTTCAACATTAATTTTAGCAAAAACTTTATCCCCTTCCTTGACAATGCCTTCTATGACCTTTACTTTGTGACAGTGTAATCCTGTAATTTTTTTTGTATCAACCACCTCTACCTTGGCAGAACTTGATAGTATCATACCTATATCACCTACTTGTCCTCCTGATTCAGCATAAAAGGGAGTTTCAAATAGAAAAATTTCCCCCTCTTCATCTTTTTCAAGTTTAGTTGATATTTCTCCATTTTTAACAATTGCGAATACTTGCGTTTCTAACTCGTAATCATCGTATCCTTTAAAACTTAAATTGCCTGCTTTTTGCTTTAATTGTTTATAAATTTCACTTATTCCTACTTCCTCAGATTTTTGAGCTGCCCTTGCACGTTCACGTTGTTTATTAAGTTCTCTTTGAAATCCAAGTTCGTCTATTTCCAATTCAGAGTCCTGAGCCATCTCTCTAATAAGATCAAATGGTAAACCAAATGTATCATATAATCTAAAAACTTCTTCTCCAGGTATTAATCTTGAATTAGTTTTTTTGAGATTTTCAATAATATCTTCAAAAATCTGTTGCGCCCTATCCAGACTTTTTAGGAATCTCTCTTCTTCTATTTTTATTATTTTTTTAATTCTCTCTTTTTCCGTTATAATCTCAGGATAAATATCTCCAAGTTTATAAACCACAGGCTCTACAAATCTATGAAGAGCTGTGTTATCAAAACCGAGAAGCTTTACGTGTCTGCCTGCTCTTCTTATTATTCTTCTCAATACATAACCTCTTCCTTCATTTGAGGGAATCAATCCTTCAGCTACTAAAAATGTTGCAGCTCTTATGTGATCTGCTATTACTTTAATGGAAACATCTGTTTTTCTCTGTTTTCCATATGTAATATTAAGAGTTGAACATATTTCAGAGATAATAGGCTCGAAAAGGTCTGTGTCAAAATTTGTTTTTTTACCTTGCATGACAGCAGTAATTCTTTCAAGTCCCATGCCTGTATCAATACTTGGCTTTGGAAGAGGTGTTAATTTGCCATCCTCATCTTTGTTAAACTGCATAAATACGAGATTCCAAAGTTCAAGAAATCTATCACAATCACAACCTACTGAACAATCAGGCTTTTTGCATCCGAAATCATTACCCTGATCAATTATTATCTCTGAACAGGGACCACAAGGACCTGTATCTCCCATCTGCCAGAAATTGTCTTTTTCACCAAGACGAACAATTCTATCCTTCGGAATGCCTATTTCTCTTTCCCATATCTCAGCTGCTTCATTGTCATCCTTATAAATTGAAACCCAAAGTTTTTCCTTGGGAAGTTTCAAATAAGTTGTTAAAAGTTCCCAAGCAAAAAATATTGCTTCTCTCTTAAAATAATCACCAAAAGAAAAGTTGCCAAGCATTTCAAAAAAAGTATGATGTCTTGCAGTGAATCCCACGTTTTCGAGATCACTATGTTTTCCGCCAGCACGCATACATTTTTGACAGGTAGTTGCTCTACTGTACGGTCTTTGTTCTTCACCTAAAAAAACCCTTTTAAACTGCACCATTCCTGCATTGGTAAATAATAAACTTGGATCATCCTTTGGAATAATAGGAGAACTTTTTACTAATTCGTGTTCCTTTGAGATAAAGTAGTCCAGAAAGAGATTCCTTATTTCAGAACTTTGCATATATTAATCCTCGCCAACGATTCTCTGTTCATTACTTATTATGTAAGTAAGCTTACCATCAATAAATATAAGTCTTGATTTTAAAAGTCCTAAAGATGATGAATAAATCCATTCTTCTCTTTGTTTTCCTTTCTCAGGCGTAAGAACTCTTGTAGATGAAGGATTTCCCCAGGCATACCTCACCTGATCTTTAGTCATCCCAAGAGTTATTTCTCCCTTAGCAATTCTTTCCTGAATTTCAGGAGGATAATTTTTAATTTCATCGTAGGTATACCTCACTCCTTGAGAAGCGCAACCAAAAATCAAAACTGCCAATAGTAACATAATTAATTTTCTCATCTTTACTCCCTCCTTATTTCTATAAATTTTAAGGGGATTCGGCATCCCCAGTTAGTTTTTTATTTATCTTTAAACATTTATTTATCGTATCCCAAGAAAATCCTCTACGTAAAAGAAATCCTGCAATTTTAGCCTCTTTTTTATCAAATGGAATATCCTTTAAAAGATGTTTTTTTCTCTGAATAAGCCTCTGTGCTATCTGAAGCTCATCTATTTCAGGAAGGCTCTCTAACTTTTCATTTTCTAATCCTTTTCTAACAAGATAATTTCTTAATCCCAGATTCCCTAAAAATCTGTCTTCTGCAATCTTTTCTGCTTTCTGAATAAATTTTGAATCATCTATGAATCCTTTTTGTTTTAAATATTCAATAGCATATACTATATTTTGCTCATCAAAGCCTGTTTTGCGGAGCTTTTCCTTCAATTCAGCCTCTGTTCTGTCTTTTAAACTTAAAAGCTTTAGTGCTTTTTTTATTGCTTCATTCTGTTGTTTTTTCACCCTCAGAAACCTTTGATATTTTTAATCCGTAAGCATCAAGTACTTTTGAATGTATCTCATTAAAAATTTCAGGGTGGGTTTTTAAGTATTCTTTGGCAACTTCCCTTCCCTGTGCAATTCTTGATCCTTTATAACTATACCAAGCACCTGATTTTTCAATAATTCCCTTTTCAACAGCGAGGTCAAGAATTTCACCTGTTTTTGAAATTCCTTCATTAAAGTATATGTCAAATTCGGCTTGTTTAAAAGGTGGGGCGACTTTATTTTTTACTATTTTTACTCTTACTCTGCCACCGATCGCATCCTGCCCTTCCTTTAATGTGTCTGTTTTCCTTATATCAAGTCTCATGGATGCGTAAAATTTTAAAGCCGTTCCTCCGGGTGTGGTCTCTGGATTGCCAAAAGGAATACCTATTTTTTGCCTTATCTGATTTATAAAGATAACCACTGTTTGGGATTTTGATATGGCTGCCGTCAGTTTTCTTAAAGCTTGACTCATGAGTCTTGCTTGTAGTCCGGGCAGAGCATCACCCATTTCTCCTTCAATTTCTGCTTTAGGAACAAGGGCAGCCACAGAGTCTATAACTATAATATCAACAGCTCCACTACGGACAAGTGTCTCAGTTACTTCTAAAGCCTGTTCACCTGTGTCTGGCTGACTTACAAGAAGGTCTTCCACATTTACGCCTAACTTGGAGGCATAATTTATATCTAAAGCATGCTCAGCATCTACAAAAGCAGCAACTCCCCCCTGTTTTTGAGCCTCTGCAATTGCTTGAAGAGCAAGCGTTGTTTTACCGGAAGATTCAGGACCATATATTTCTATCACTCTTCCTCTTGGATATCCTCCAACACCAGTAGCTATATCAAGTGAAATAGAGCCTGTAGGAATAACTCCGATCCCTTCTGCATGAGCTTTTGTTCCAAGACGCATAATCGCGCCTTTGCCGAAATTTTTTTCAATCTGTGATATGGCAATTTCCAATGCCTTTAATTTGTCTTTGTTCATAAAACACCTCTTTTTTTATGTATGGACCTCAAAAATGCTAAGCATTTTGTTTTATTATACCATTTATATTAGCAGGCAAAGGAAACCTTTCTAAAACTTCATATATTGAACCTTTTGGTGTGAGTGTGCTTTTCATCAAGACAAATTCTCTTACCTGAAAATCAAGCTTCTTTGTAGGAGAGTTATTAAGCATTTTTTCTCTGAAAGATTTGAATATTTTTTCAAATATATATCTTCCATTTTGAGGATTTTTAACCCTTGCAACAGTTATATGGGCTTTAAATACTCTTTGTTCCCTTTCAAAACCATGTTTAGACATTTCTTCATCAATTTTTGCTGCAAGCTCTCTAATTGTTTTTGAAGATTCTAATCCAATCCAAATAACACGAGGTTTAATTTTATCTGGAAATACTCCGGGATGAGAAATTTTTAAATTGAAAGGTGAAAATTCATTTGCTAAATTATTTAAGGATTTAATTAATGTTGGTATTAACTCCGACTTAACTTCACCAAGAAATTTCAGAGTTAAATGCAGGTTATCCTTTTTTACTATGTTTACACCTTCAACAGAAGAATTTAGACTAATAAGTTTGTCTATAAAATTTTTAATATCTTCTGGTAATTCTATAGCTATAAAGCATCTCATAGATTATGATAATATCAATAAAATTCTCAATAAAAAATTACTTATTACTCCAGCTATTATATCATCCATCATTATCCCTAATCCTCCCTTAAAAATTTTTTCAATTTGTTTGATGGGAGGTGGTTTTAGTATATCAAAGAAACGAAAAAATATGAACGCCAATAACAAATTCTGGATAGTAATCGGAATTAAAATCATAGCCATTAAGTATCCTGCAAACTCATCTATAACAACATAAGAAGGGTCTCTACTATTTGTTTGTTTTTCCATTTTATTCGAACTTATTAGTCCTAAAATAAAAGTTACTAATAGCATAAGGGAAATGCATATATCTGAAGGTTTAAAAAAAAACAGAGTAAGCATAGCGAATAAAGATGCTATAGTGCCAGGAGCAAAAGGGAAATAACCGATAAAGAAAACTGTCGATATTATCCTATAAAACATTGTTAATTTTAACATAATAGACTATTAAGCCAAAAAATTCATTTATATTGATAGATGATAAAATAGATTACTAAATTGTAGCATGCCTGTCTTGTTTTGATTCATATAAACATTGAAGGCAAATTAACAAGCAGTATTAAAACCTAAAAAATATTAGATATAATAAATTCTATAGTAAAATGATTTTAATCGATAATATTTCAAAAACATATGGTAAAGTTAAAGCCTTAGATTCCTTAAGTTTTGAAATAAAACAAGGTGAAATTTTCGGACTTCTTGGACCAAATGGAGCAGGTAAGACTACATTAATTAAAATTCTTACTACTCTCTCTAAACCTGATGCAGGAACGTGTATTATTAATGGAGAAAATGTAACTCATAATCCACAAGAAATTAAAAGTATCATAGGTGTTGTTCCTCAAGAAAATAATCTGGAAAGGGAACTCACTGTTTATGAAAATCTGCTAATTTATGGAATGCTTCATAATGTTTCTGAACTTAAGAAAAAAATAGAAGATATCCTTATAACAATGGAACTTACTTCTAAGAGAGATTCTGTTGTTAATACTCTGTCTGGTGGACTTCAAAGAAGAGTGCTTCTTGCAAGGGCCCTTTTACCTCAACCAAAGGTTTTGTTTCTTGATGAGCCATCCATAGGGCTTGACCCTAATATAAGAAGAGAACTCTGGCAAATAATTAGAGGGATAAAGACTGAAGGTAGAACTGTATTGCTTACAACCCATTACATCGAAGAGGCTGAGGCTCTCTGTGACAGAGTTGGAATTCTGTCTCATGGTAAGTTGATTGCCATTGGAACTCCTTTAGAATTAAAGAGGGACATTGGTGAATACGTAGTAGAATTTATAGATAATCGTGGTAGACTGATTAGTGAAATATGTCATAGTAGAGAAGAAGCCTATGATATTGCTAAAAATAAAAATGACGGAGTCACCATAAGAAAATCTAATCTTGAAGATGTCTTTTTAAAATTAACAGGAGAGAGAATTAGAGATATTAAGGGAGAATAATGGGCTGGTATCCGATCTTTTTGAAAGAGATTTTACAGTTTAAAAGAAAGCTTTTAAGACTTGGATATATTTTCTCTGCAATGATGGCACCTATTATTTATCTTGTTACTTTCGGATTGGGACTTGGGAAAACTGTGACGCTTGCAGAAGGAACAGATTATTTAACCTTTCTCTTGCCCGGACTTGTTGCAATGAGTTCCATGAATAATTCTTATTCGTGGGTTGCCAGTGCTTTAAATCTTAGTAGGCTTTATTTTAAAACTTTTCAGGTATATATTCAATCACCTATAAATCCTTTTTCAATTATGATTGGAGAGGTTTTAGCCGGAGTAGTTAAGGGCCTCTTCGCCTCTTTGTTAATAATTGCTGTAGGGTTTGTAGTCCCTTCTGAATTTTCGATAACTCCAATTTTTATTATAGTCCTTCTTTTAAACTGTTTCATGTTTGCTTCACTTGGTGTTATCACAGGAATGATAACTAAGTCCCATGAAGACACAGCTACATATTCTAATTTTTTCATAATGCCAATGGCATTTTTTAGCGGAACATTTTTTTCAATTGAAAGAATTCCCATCATTTTTAAACCTCTAATTTATATAATGCCTCTTACACATACCAATATTGTTATTAGAAAAAGTAATTTAGACTTGGAAGGAGTTGTTTCTCTCGCAGTATTAGTATTTTATTGCATTACATTTTTCATTATTGGTTCAAGATTAATTAAAAACTATAAAGAATAACTATTTAAGTTGACCTTTTAACCTGTTTTTTTGTAATCTATTTTTGTTGGGCCGTTAGCTCAGCTGGCAGAGCAGCTGACTCTTAATCAGCGGGTCGGAGGTTCGAATCCTCCACGGCTCATT
>JAOAGB010000091.1 GCA_026415995.1 Thermodesulfovibrio sp.
GTTTTTACAGCTGACAATGGAGAGGATGGATTAAAAATTGCAGAAAATGTCAATCCTGATTTAATATTGGTCGATTTCATAATGCCTAAAATGACAGGTTCTCAATTCTGTATTCTTTTAAAAGAAAATGAAAAACTAAAAGATACACCGATTCTTTTAATAACAGGAAAAGGTGAGGCTGTTGGGCAAGCTTTCATTGAGAAATATGGTGTTCAAGACTACTTTATTAAACCTTTTAAATCGGAAGATTTAATCGAAAAAGTTGATATGATGTTGGGACAACTTGTTACAGAAGAAGAGAAAGAGATTAAAATACCTGTAGCAGAAGAATTTAAAGTTGAATACCCTATAGAAGAAAAAATACAAGAACTATTTGAACCAGAATTAAAATTAATTCCTGAAGAGGAAGTGATACATGAAAAACCCTTTGAAAAAATTGAGCTGCCTAAGTCGGAAGAAATGCCCACGGAAATTATAGAGGAAAAACAAGTTGAAACTCCTTCGTTAGAGGAACTTCTTTTATCTCAAGCAGAAACTGCTGAAGAAAGTATAGAAAAAAAACAGGAAATCGAAATTAAAAAAGAAGAAAGTGAAACAATAGTTTCAGAAGATCTTAGTTTAAAGGAAACACCTTTAACAGAGGAAAAAATAGAGCAAGAGGAAATAACTCATATTGCCGAAGAGATAATCGATATTGATGAAAAATTATACGAAGGTATACAGATTTCTGCAGAAACTTCAGAGACTCAGATCTCAATTGAAGAGCCAAAGGACGAAGAAATTCCAACATTCAAAGAAGAAATTTCGAGATTTAATTTAGAAGAAATAAATAGATTAATAGAAAATAAATTAAGTGATTTCTATACAAAGTTAACTAATTTAATAACCCTTTCAATTGAAAACACCTTTAAAAAATTAGGAATAATAAAAAGAGATAATATAATCCTTTCAGGTAGAACTTTTCCATTTAATCCTATAGAGTTAATTCGATTACTTTGCAAGTCAAAAGTAAGCGGATTTTTAACTTTCTTTGCCGAAACAGCAATGTTTGAATTTCTCTTAATGGAAGGCAAAATTGTTTACGGTATATCAAGCAAATTAAAACCTGATTTGGGCAATAAATTTTTGAAAGATTTTACCAATGAAGAGATTGAAAAAATCACAAAAGAAAGTATTAACATATTAATGGAAACTAAAATAGACAATTTCATCCTTGAAGAGAGGGAAAGGTCTGAAACTTATTTGGATAATTTACCTCGTCATGATTTTGAAGAGTTAATTTATATTTGAATATAAATATTGACTTAATAAAATTTTAAAAACTATAATACTTAAATTAAAAAAAGAGATTGCAAATTTTATTTAATTTTGTTATGTTTGAAATGGAGAGTCATACATGGTAAAAATCTTAATTGCAGAAGATTCTATGACTGATTCTAAGTATATTGAGTCAATCTTAGAAGATAAAGGTTATGAACTTTATTTTGCTAAAGATGGTGAAGAAGCTGAAAATTTGATTAATTCAAATAATTTTGATTTAATTCTACTTGATGTAGTCATGCCTAAAAAAAATGGATTCCAGCTCTGTAGAGAGATTAAAAAAAATGAAAGGACAAAACATATACCTGTTGTTCTTATTACATCAAAAAAAGAAGAAGCTGATAAATTTTGGGGGAAAATGCAAGGAGCTGATGAGTATATAACTAAACCATTTGAACCAATAGAATTATTAGCAGTGGTGAAAAAATGTCTGAAGAAATAAGAGAAGAGAAACACTTTTGCGTTTTTGGTATAGGTGAGAGAGAATTCCTTATTCCTAAGGAATCTGTTATTCAAGTTCTTGATATAACAAAAATATTCCCAATTCCTGGGTCACCGGATTACATAGTTGGAGCATTACCTGTTAGAGGAAAAATTATACCTGCCATTGATCTTGCAAAAGTCTATAATATTGAAAGGATAAATTATTCTGAAAATAAACTCTTAGTATTAGATGTTGAAGGAGAAAAAATTGGTATACTCTCAGATATTACACCATTCTTCGTAAGTTTTGATAAAGAGATTGTCGTAGATGACTATCTCGATCCTAAAAAACTTTATGAGGAGCTAAAAATAAAGCAGCCTTCTTCAAATAAAACAAATGAAAACTTACCATAAGGATGATTGATCAAACCGAACTGATAAAATATTTTTTATTAGAATCTGAAGACTATATCAATACATTATTAGAGGGATTAGAAGATTTAGAAAATAAAGGATTCAGTCAAGAAACCTTAGAAGCTATATACAGAGCCACACACACCCTTAAAGGTTCAGCATCTATTGTAAAATTCAATAAAATTGCCACATTAGCTCATAAACTGGAAGATCTCTTTGAAGCAATAATAAACCATGAAATACAACAGGATACTTCAATTATTAATCTTGTAAGAAGAGTAGTTAACTCCATGATAAACTTTATTAATGAAGTCTCCCAATATAATGAAGAAAAATCAGAATTAGACAGTAACATTGTAAATCTTATTGACGAAATAATAGAAAAGAAAATCATTTTACAGACAGAAGAATCGCAAGATATATATGCTCCTCTGCCTATGATTAATTCTGTTAGAGTTGAGCTCGGTCTAATTGACAGCCTTTTTGATATTTTAGGAGAAATTATAGTTCAAAAAAATATAATAAGTGACAGAGAAAAGGAACTGAGAAATTTAGTGGAAGATATTTTAAAAAGCGGTAAAAAATTATTTAACGAAATAATATCTTTTTCAGATAGATATTGGCTTGCTCCCTTGGGTGAAAAAACTAAAGTGCTTGATACTTTTTTTACTGATTTTAGCGACTTAGAATTTGATAGATACGATGAGTACCATATATTTACAAGGAAAATTGCAGAAATAACTAATGATATAAATGAGGGTTTAAATGAATTAATATCCTTTTCTGAAAACCTATCCTCTAATTTTAAAACCTTAGGTAAAGAAATAATCACATTAAAAGACAGTTTGCTATCAATTAGAATGTTGCCAATAGGAAGATTATTAAATAAAATTTCTGAAGCAATCAAAGATACAGCTAATAATTTAGGCAAACAGATAAACATTGAAATTAAAGGTGGAGATATTAAAATTGATAAACCTGTATTTGATTTGTTGTATGAACCCCTTATACACATATTAAGAAATGCCATCGATCATGGTATAGAAACTCCAGAAAATAGATTATCTATAGGAAAACCTGCCAAAGGTAATATAAAACTACTTGTTAGAAAAGAAGGTAAATATGTAGTTATTTCAATAACAGACGATGGCAAAGGAATAGACATTGATAGAGTAAAAGAAATAGCTCTTAGTAGGGGGCTATTAACTCAAGAACAAATGCATTACATGAACAATGAAGAAATCCTGTCTTATATATTTGTACCTGGCTTTTCTACTTCTGAAGATGTAGACTTTCAAAGCGGAAGAGGAATGGGATTAAACATAGTTAAAACTTCTATTACTAAACTTAAAGGAACAATTGAAGTATATTCTGAACTTCATAAATACACTACTTTTTTAATTAAAATTCCTCAGTCACTCAGTATAACAAATCTTTTAATTTTCAGATCTTCTGATTTAGAATTTGCCGTTCCCATAAATTACATAGAGGAAATTTTAACAATTGAGGATTTTCCAGATGTAAAAAGTGAAAAACTCATAAATCATAAAAATAGATTTATAACAGTGAAAGTTTTCTCCGAATTATATTTTTCATCTAATGGGAAACATTCAGAAAAAGGATACATAATTATTTTTAACTTTTCAGGTATTCGCAAAGCCTTGCTTGTAGATGATATTTTAGGACAAGAAGAAGTAGCTATTTATCCCCTTGGAAAATTTTTAGAGGGCTTGACCCAATATATAGGCTATGTTTTATCAGCCCAAGGCACTCCGAGATTTGTTATAGATCCTGTAAAAATATTTGAAGAAGAATTTGTCTTTACCATATCTAAACCTCTCACATTTGAAAGTACTGCTTATATAGGAACAGTGCTAATAGTTGATGATTCAATAAGCGTAAGAAGATCTCTACAAACACTATTAGAAGCAAAAAATTTAAAAGTTTATGCAGCCAAAGACGGCCTTGAAGCTTTAAATATCCTTGAAGAAAAAACTGTAGACATAGTCATAACAGATCTTGAAATGCCAGTTATGCATGGATATGAATTAATTAATAGGATAAGAAAAGATATCAGATTTAAAGATTTACCAATTATTGTTCTTACATCAAGGGGCACGAAAAAACATCAAGAAAAAGCTATAGATTTAGGTGCAGATGGCTTTTTAGTAAAACCATTCGATGAGAAAACTATAACTGAGCTATTAAGTAATTTTCAAATCCTGAAAAATCAAATATACTAAACCTTAAATCTTCCAGTTATTTGAACAAGTTCATTAGATGTTTTAGATAGAGATTCAGAAATATCAGTTAGTCCTTCTGTTATTTTTGTTATGTTATTTGTAACTTCCTTAACCTCGTTTATAGAACTAACTTCATCAAAAGTTATCTCTTTTTGTTTTTTAGCAAAATCATTAATCTCCACAATTATGTCTCCTATCTTCCTAATAACTGAGTCTATTTTTTCAAAAATAGAGGTTGTTTCAGTAATCATTTTAGTTCCGACCTCAACATAGTTAGTTTCTTCCTCAAGATGCTTTGTTACTAAACTTGCTTCCTCTTGAATGGAATTTAGAATCTCTGTAATATTTTTAGATGATTTAGCTGTTTTATCAGAAAGAGACCTTATTTCCTCTGCAATAACAATAAAACCCTTGCCTTCCTCTCCCGCTCTTGCCGCTTCCAAAGAAGCATTTAGTGCAAGAAGATTTGTTCTGTTTGCAATTTCACTAATAATTGTTGATATAGTTCCAATTTCCATAAGTTTTTCAGACAGTAATTTCATTCTTCTATTAATGACCTGAACAGCAGCCCTAATCAATTGTATGCTACTCATAGTCTCAGTAATAATCTCATTGCCCTTATTTATCGCATTTAATGCTTCTTCTGAAACATCAGTAGCAACCATTGTTTTGTCTGTAGTAGATGTAGCAATCTCTGAAGACTCTGCAATCATAGCTGCTATTTTTTCGATTTCTTTTTTCTGTATCTGAGCACCTTCCTTTAATTTCTTAATAATGTCGTTTATAATAATAGTCTTTTCTCCCACGTCACCAGCTGAAGCTTGCACCTCTTGAACAAGCTGACTGAGACCATCTGCCATAAGATTAAAAGCATCTGCCAGGGAGCCAAAAACATCAGGCGTAACTTCTGCTCTCTTCGTAAGGTCTCCCTCGGAAGCTGAAGTCATAATTTGTAAAAATTTTATAATATTACTCTGCATTTCTCTTTTTTCTTCCTCGGTTTGTATCAATGTTGATAGTTTATCCATCATTTGATTAAAAGCTTCAGCGATTTTCTGAAACTCATCACCTGTCTTTAAATCAATTCTCTTATCGAAGTTTCCTTGTCTAACAGCATCTATGGCATCTTCAATAGTTGAGATGGGAGAAATAACTTGTTTTCTAAACCATAAAACATTAGCAGTAGATATACCTATCAAAGCTAATGCAAAAATTATAAGTGTTGGAGCAAATTTGATTAATGTATTTATAATTCCAAATCTTTTTGTTATAAACTCCTCTCCGTAAATGTTATATCCTGTAATCACCAATCCAGCTAATAAAATTAGGGTAGATACAATGATAGATACATTAAAAACAATAAGAAATTTTCTATAAAGAGACATGGAAAGAATTTTTCTTTCAACCTCTATTCTTTTCGGCATATTTTCCTCCCCTATTTAAGAATTTGGTTTAATAAATTATGAAAAAAAATATGAATTTGTCAATATCTTTTTAAATTCCTTTAACTTTAAAGGTTTCCAAGTCTATATCAATATTTCTAAAATTAGGATTTGAAGCGGTTCCAGGCATCAAACTAATTTCACCTGCTACAGGCACAATAAGTTTTGCTCCATTAAAAATCAAAACGTCTCTCACATAAAGTTGCCAACCTTTAGGAACGCCTCTTAATGAAGGATTATCTGATAGGCTTAGATGAGTTTTTGCGATACAAACAGAAAAGTCAGAAAATTCAGACTTGGAATTAATTTTATTAAGCTTATCAAGAGCAACTGGTGAAAATTCCACAGAATCCGCACCATAAATCATTCTTGCAATCAATTCAATTCTTGATATGTGAGGAAGTTCGAGGTCGTATAAAAATTTAAACTTAGACTTTATTTTACATGCTTCAATAACTTTTTCAGCTAAATCTAAAGCTCCTTCTCCTCCTTTAAGCCAATGTTCTGAAATGGAAACCCAAATTCCTTTTTCTTCACATAGTCTTTTTACAAAATCTACCTCTTCAGAGCTGTCCTGTTGAAATTTATTTATACACACAATGGGAATAATACCAGCCTTTTTTACTATTTCTATGTGATGGAAAAGATTTTCCATGCCTTTTTCCAGCCATTTATAATTTTTCAAAAAATATTCATTCGGCAAAGCCTTCCCAGTAATGATCTTAGGTGCTGACTTATCAGCTCCATGATATTTTAAAGCCCTTAAAGTAGCTACCACAATGGCAGCGTCAGGCTTAAGTCCAGATTGTCTACATTTGATATTCCAAAATTTCTCAAACCCTATATCAGCACCAAAACCGCTTTCAGTAATATGATAATCAAAAAGTTTAAGCCCTATCTTATCAGCAATAATTGAGGACTGACCTATGGCAATGTTAGCAAAAGGGGCAGCATGAACAAAAACAGGCTGTCCCTCAATAGTTTGAATTAAATTTGGATTAACAGCAGGTAGTACCAGAGCTGCCATAGCACCAGCCACTTCTAAATCTTCTGTTGTAATTGGCATGCCATTTCTTGAGTGGGCAACAATTATTTTACCAATTCTTTCTCTTAATTCTTTAACATCTTTTATTAAACTTAAAATAGCCATAACCTCTGAAGATGTGGCTATATCAAAGCGAGATTCCATTGGTATGCCGTCCTTTTTACTACCCAATCCTATCACTATCTTTCTTAATGCCTGAGCACAAAAATCAATAACCCAACCCATTTGTATGCTTTTGAGATCTATATCAAGCCTTCTAAGTCCCTTTTTTGCTAAAATTTCATCGGAATAATTTGATTCGTGGAGAATTCTTGATGTTAAAGCAACCATGGCAAGATTATGAGCATTCATAATAGCATTTATGTCACCCGTAAAACCAAGTGAAAATTCAGTCCTTGGAATACATTGTGAAAGTCCGCCACCTGCAGCTGTTCCCTTCACATTCATTAATGGTCCTGCGGATGGCTGTCTGATAGCACAACTTACTTTTTTACCTTTTTTTGCTAAACCTTGAACAATCCCTATAGTGGTGGTGGATTTACCCTCTCCGAAAGGAGTTGGAGTTATAGCTGTTACAACAATATATTTACCGTCAGGGTTTTCCTTTATTCTCTCATAAATTTTTGAATAATCAATCTTACCTACATAATTACCAAATGGAATTATTTCATCTCTTTTTATACCAGATTCTTCAGCCAGCTGAAATATTGATTTCATCTTTTTTTCTGCTTCTTGGGCAATTTTCCAATCCGGATGCGAAACAGGATCAGGCAGCATAAATATACTCCTTTTGAAAAAATTTTCTATTCTTTAGGATTGTCAAAATCTGCTAAATAATCTTTTAATTTCTCCATTAAAGAATCTGGTAGGACTTCTTCATAAAGTAAAGCATTCATCTCATCAATAGTTAATTTTTCTTTAATATCTCTTGGTAAAGCTTTAACCATGGCTATTCTAATTGGATCAGGCTTTTTTTCTTCACTCATATTAATTCTCCTTTTTATTTTTATTTAACAAGTTAAATGAAAAGCTCCTGCCACTTTCTTTCCTTCCTCGAGGAATTGATTAAATAGAGAAACTGCCTTATCTGTTTCCATTACATAAGTTTCTATTCCTTTAGCTTTAAGCTCATTTATTAATTCTTCTGGTACCTTCATTTTTCCATAGGCTCCTGTGCCTATAACCAAAATGGTAATATCTTTTTTGAAAATTTCTCCGAGGTCTTCTACGCATAATCCATGACCTTCTTTTCTCCACCATGAAGGATAAATGCTATCTGGCAAAACAATAAGGTCTGCTGTGTAATCTTTGCTGTCAATTACAACCTTACCAAAGGAGTAATGGGTAATCTTCATCATAGGCAAACCTCCCTTTATAATGGCGGGAGCGTGTGGGAATCGAACCCACCCTGCCTGTTCCTCGCAGGCAACACTGGATTTGAAGTCCAGGGGGGACACCAGAACCCCATACACTCCCGATATAGAATTTTAAATGATTTTTAATTATTTTTCAAAATTAATTGATATTTAAATAGATAATTTAAATTAAGACTGATAAAATTTATCTCTCAAATATCTTAATATATCATCATAAACAGACGGAACTACAAGAAAAATCTCTATGTCTCTTGGTAAAGAAAGTTTTACCCTATCTTGATCTCTAAGAATCAAAATTGCAGATTCCCCGTCTTGTAAAGATTCATTAATTTTTATTGAAATCTCCTCAATTCTTCTCTGAACTATTTCATTAAAGAAATTGAAAACTTGTTGCATAACTGCTGAAGTTTTTACAACTCTCAAACAATTCCCCCAATCTATGAAAGCTCCAAATGTTTCTGGATTTTCTATACCCAAAACAATGGCTCCTTCTGAAACTTTTCTTTCAATTAATATATAGAGATAAGGATTGGTATCTCTTATAACATCAACTGCATCTTGTCCATCTATAAAAATAGTCTCAACAAAAATTTTAGTTACAAAACCTAATTTTTCAAGCTTTTCTACATGAGAAATTGCTTCATACCAATATTTTTCAACCAGATTTTTTAAATCTTCATCCTTTTCATCGGGGATAAAAATATTGGGAATACAAAAAAGTCTTCTTTTACCTTTGAATTCTTCAACATTCAATCTCTGAATTTTTCCTAACTCTGCCATAATTAATCCATTCTTGATAGTTTTTTTAACTTTTCTAATTTATTATAGGCACTGCCACTGTCAATGCTCTCCTCAGCCATTTTTACTCCTTCTTTAAAATCCTTTGCTTTACCAGCAACGATCAAAGCTAAAGAGGCATTAATTAAAACCATATCTCTTACTGCATCTTTTTTACCCTCTAACATTGAAACAATCATCTCTGCATTTTTCTTTTTATCTCCACCCTTTATTTTATCAATGCTTATTCTATTTAAACCAAAATCTTCTGGTGAAATTATTGTAGAGGAAATTTTACCATCTTTAACTCTTACTAAATGAGTATTCCCAGAAATTGATATCTCGTCAAGACCCTCTTCACTATGAACAATTGCCACATCTTCAGAACCCAAATTTGATAACACTTTAGCCATCGTCTCCATGTATTGTTTAGAAAACACTCCTATAAGTTGTCTTTTAACAAAGGCAGGATTAAGCATGGGGCCTAAAATATTAAAAATTGTTCTTATCTTTAATTCTCTTCTAACTGGCACAACTCTTTTCATTGCAGGATGGTAAATGGGAGCAAAAAGCACTGTTATTCCACAATCAAAAAGACATCTTTCAGCTACTTGTGGAGACATATCTACTTTAACGCCCAGTTCCTCTAAAACATCTATACTTCCACATTGACTCGAGGCTGAACGATTTCCGTGTTTTGCCACAGGAACTCCAGCTCCGGCTACAACAAAACTTGTAGCAGTAGAAACATTAAAAGTTCCAGACATGTCACCTCCTGTACCAACAATATCTATTGTTCCAGGAGGACAATTAATTTTTATGGCATAATCTCTAAATACTTTTACTGTTGTTAGAATCTCTTCTTCTGTCTCTCCTTTCATAGTTAAACCCATTAGAAAAGCAGCTATTTGAGCATCCGAAGTCTTCCCATCTATTATTTCAATAAAAGTTTCTTCAATAAGTTCTGAGGATAGGTTTTGCCTTTTTGTTAACTGTCTAATTGCTTCTGTAATCATAGCTCTAAAAAATTCTTAAGTAAATCTTTGCCTACCTTTGTTAGTATGCTCTCTGGATGAAACTGAACGCCTTCAATAAAATATTCTTTATGCCTTACTCCCATAATTAAACCATTTGACGTCCAAGCAGAGATGGTAAGACAATCTGGAAGACTCTCTCTTTCAATAATAAGTGAATGATATCTTGTCGCCTCAAATGGATTTGGAATCCCTGTAAAGATTGTTTTACTATCATGATAGATTAGAGAAGTTTTACCATGCATTATCTCAGGAGAACGAATTATTTTTCCTCCGAAAGCAGCGCCAATTGACTGATGTCCCAAACAAACACCAAGAATGGGAATTTTATCTCCAAAATATTTTATAACATCAATTGAAATACCCGCTTCCCGAGGTGAGCAGGGACCTGGTGAAATTATAATTTTCTCAGGGCTCATTTTTTCAATCTCTTCTAATGTTAGAGCATCATTTCTGTATACTTTAACATCACGCCTAAGCTCTCCAATATATTGATATAGATTATACGTAAAAGAGTCGTAGTTATCAATTATTAATATCATTCTTATTCCTCAACCTTAAGAAAGTTTACTGATTTCAGCATTGCCATGGCTTTATTAACTGTTTCATTATATTCATTTTCTGGAACCGAGTCTGCCACAATCCCAGCTCCTGCTTGAACAAAAACTCTATTTTTCCTTACTACAAGCATTCTTATCCCAATACACATGTCCATATTATTACTAAAGCCAAAATATCCAACAGCTCCTGCATAGGGTCCTCGTACTGAAGGTTCAAGTTCTTCAATAATCTGCATAGCTCTTACCTTCGGTGCTCCGGTTACTGTTCCTGCAGGAAAACACGACATAAAAACATCAAACATATCAAGACCTTTTTTAAGTTTACCCTCCACATTGCTTACTATATGCATTACATGGCTATATCTCTCTATGGTCATCAGCTCAGTTACGTTAACAGAACCTATTTCTGCTACTCTGCCCACGTCATTTCTTCCAAGGTCAACGAGCATTATATGCTCTGCCCGTTCTTTTTCATCCATTAGA
>JAOAGB010000047.1 GCA_026415995.1 Thermodesulfovibrio sp.
ATCTATTAAATTTTCGGGGTCAATTACAATTGAATGAACATATCCTCTAATAATGTGCATGATTAACCTTGCAACCTGCTCTGAATTACATTCAATAAACTCACCGGCTTTGATACACTTTTCTACTAAACTCTTTAACAAGGTTCTTTGTTTTTCAAAAAACTCTTTTTTCATATCCATACCAAAAGCAAGCCCAAGCTCTTTACTATGAAGCATTATTAATTCTCTGTTTTCTAAAGCACACTCTATTGCTATCCTGATATACTCTCTCAATGCACTTGCAGGATGTTCTGTATCTTGTATAATAGGAGTTATTCTATGATCTAATTCTTCCATCTTTTCTTTCATCAAAAAGAGAAAGAGTTCCTCTTTATTCTTGAAATAAAGATATACTCCTCCTACACTTATTCCTGCCTCTTTTGCGATCATTCTGATAGTTGTTCCATTGTAACCATGTTGAGAGAATATCTTAATGGCTGCCTCAACTATTCTCTTTTTTGATTCATATCCTGAACGTCTGTTCATAATAATGTTAATTACCTTTTATCCTATATTTGCATCTCTTTGATAAATATTATCCTTATCTGATAAAGTTTGCCATGTATTTCGCTCAAAAAAACTTCCCTCTACATTCTGTTCCAATTCATTAAAAAACTTAAAAGGTAATGCAAAGGTAAAAATATTATCACCAAGAGATTTTCTAATATGTTTTCTTGCTGAAAGGTCAGTAAGACCTAAAACTGCCTTGGGGAGATCTGAATTAGCCTCTTTATATGCGAATATTCCTATTGTTTGACAACCAGCACCCCACGGAACAATAACATTGTCAAAATTTTGCCGTCCATAATTAGCAAGAATAACAAGTGCAGAAAGTTGATGAGGATTTACAGGAAAAACTATAACTATTGGTTTCTCTTCCTCTAAAATTACTTCCTTCAAAGGTTTAAAAATAACATATTCTGTAGGAACTTCTATCATGGGCAATTTTTCAACAAATTTTTTTACAAGCTCTGGGCTTTTTAGATATCTTTCACCTTCTAAAAAATCTTCATAAAATTCCTTTGTTACATAAGGTTTAATGTTCTCAGCTACCGCTCTACCCTTATCCCAATTCTTATTACCCGAGGATAAGAAATAATAAAAACAATCAATTCCTCCTAAGAACTCTAAATATTTATTTCCAAAGCCAAGCCCCGCTGCTCCACCCCAACATCCATATGTATTTCTGTCAAATACAGCTGCTTTACCCTTGGCTGCACTTGCAAAAAGCCACATAACACAGCCCCATTTGCCTTCTTTAAATTGTAAAGCCTTTTCAGGTTTTTTATCAGAGAAAATTATGGCTACAGGATTTAATTCCATCTTTAAAGCTTTTGCAATTTTGCTTTCCATAAGTTCAAGCCTCCTTGATTTAAAACTCAAAAAATCTTATCTATCAATTTTTGTGAACCATTGTTCATGTGAACTAATGTTCAGTATATAAAAACAATAAATAATATGTCAAGATAATTTATAAAAATTTAAATATAAAATAAAAAGGCGGGTATTAATCACCCGCCTTTTCCAAAGATATTATTTACTTAATTATGCAGCTTCTTTCTTTGGAATCGACTCTTCTCTCATCGCAGCTTTTGCAAAAACCATAGCTGTTGCCCTGTAAACCATGTGTGCCATCTTTGAATGAGGAGCATAGGTAAAGAGAACAAATACGAAGACAAGATGGGTAACATATGATGCATATGCTAATACACCTGTATCTGCAAG
>JAOAGB010000086.1 GCA_026415995.1 Thermodesulfovibrio sp.
GGAGCAAATATGTTGGCTTTAGAAGAATTCAAATCTCTTTTAAAAATTCTCTTAGAAATTCACCTATTAGTTAACACTCCTTATAGATGAACTTAGCATAAACTAATTTTTGGGAATTCATAGATAAATTAAAGGAGGGCGAATAGCCCCCCTTTAGAATTATTCAATTTGAAGTTTTCTTTCTTTTGATTTAGCTTCTTCAGTTTTAGGAATTCTTACTTCAAGAACACCATTTTCAAATTTAGCCTTTGCTTTATCTGTCTGCACATCAATTGGAAGTCTAAATGTTCTTGAGAAAGAACCGTATGATCTTTCATATCTGTAATAATTCTTCTCTTCTACCTTTTCTTCTTTTTTCTTTTCACCAGAAATAGTGATAAAGTCATCTGTTACTTTTACTTCAATATCTTCTTTATTTAAGCCTGGTAGCTCAGCCTTAAGAACTAAATCATCTCCTTCTTCATATATATCGACAGCTGGCGCAACAACTTCTGTTTCACTTTTAAGCCTTGGCATCAGAGAACTAAAGAGGGAAAAAGGTCTCTTCCACGCTTCCTCAAAAAGCTTCTCAATCTCCTCAAAGGGAGAGAGAGCTCTTGGTTCAACCCTTGCAATATCCTTTGACTCTTTTCTTGTCATAGTCGCACCTCCTTTATTTATTATTTTATATTTGATACAATCTAACTAAATATAACATTGAATATTTTTGTTTGTCAAGATGTTATGATTGAAGTTTTATATGGTCTATATCAAAATAATTTTTCCAGAACTTTCTTCTATAACTTCTCCAATTATTGCCACATCTTCGTATTCGATCTCATTTAATCTCTTAATTAAGATATCAGCCTTCTTCTCTGGTAAAGAAATCAAAAGTCCTCCAGAAGTTTGAGGATCAGAGAGTATATCAATAATTACAGGGTCTGCAACCCCCTTTTCTACTAATTTTTCACAATAATTAATATTTCTTCTGCTACCTGCAGGTACAATTCCCATGGAGGCAAATTCTTGAACTTTTGGTAAAATGGGAACATTATCTTTAAATATTTTTATAGTAACTCTACTTGCTCTTGCCATTTCAAGAGCATGACCTAAGAGTCCAAAACCTGTTATATCTGTACATCCGTTTACTCCTATTTCCATCATTATCTCTGAAGCAGCCTTATTAAGTATGGACATAGTCTTAATAAGATAGTTAGTTGTTTGAGGATCAAGAAGTTTACCTTTAAGCGCTGTAGAAAGAATTCCTGTTCCGATAGGTTTAGTCAGCACTAATACATCACCTTTTTTAGCTCCTCGGTTAGTTACAAATTTTTCAGGATGAACTGTACCAGTTACCGCAATTCCATATTTTATTTCAGGATCTTCAATGCTATGCCCACCTAAAATTAAAACTCCTGCTTCCTTTAATTTATCCAAGCCACCCCTTAATATTTCTTTCAAAATTGTTTTATCCATATCTTTAATGGGAAAGCATACAATATTAAGAGCCAGTAATGGTTTCCCACCAACGGCATATACATCGCTTAGAGAATTTGCCACTGCTATTTGTCCAAAATCATAGGGATCATCAACAATAGGAGTAAAAAAATCAATGCTTTGCACAAGTGCTGTAGTTTCATTTAAGCGATAAATACCTGCATCTGACCAATCTTCTGAACCGAGTAAAAGATTGGCATCCGTTGGAAAAGATAAATCTTTTAATATTTCTTCCAAGTCCCCAGGACCTATTTTAGCTGCTCAACCAGCTGCTTTTACTTTCTCAGTAAGCATTTGAATCTCCTATTATTGTTTCTATAATTGTATCATAAATTACAAAGAATGCTTAAAAATCCATTGTTTAAGTTTTTATATTGGGTTATTTAAATAAAAATTTACTGCCCTATAATTTATATGGTAAATATTTGATATTTGTTTTATAATTTTAAGATTTCCTTTTATAGGAGAAGTGATGAAAATACCTATCTCTATTCCTGCTGAAACTTTTAGAATTAGAGCAATTGACCTGGCAGTGTTTCTGATTATTGCCGGGGTTTTATCTCTCATAGTTTATATCGCCTCTCAATGGAGCGGTGGTTATGAGAGAACCATTGAAATAGATCTAAATCCAGCAAAAATACCAGAATATTCTGCCCAGTCTCTTGCAAGAATTTTCTTTGCATATATACTATCTTTTATTTTTTCCATCTGGTATGGATATACGGCGTCAAGAAGCAAAATTCATGAGAAAATTATGATTCCTATTCTTGATATTCTTCAATCAATTCCTGTGCTTTCCTTTCTTCCAGGCGTTGTTCTTGCAATGATTGCCCTTTTTCCAGGACAAAGGATTGGGATTGAAATCGCATGTGTTATATTAATTTTTACTGGACAGGTCTGGAATATGACTTTTAGTTTCTATCACTCAATAAGCACCATTCCCAAAGAAATGGGGGAAGTAGTTAGAATTTTTAAATTTAATAAATTTTCAAAATTTTTAAGACTTGATCTCCCCTTTAGTGCCATAGGATTGATATGGAACAGCATGATGAGCGTTGCAGGTGGTTGGTTTTTTCTTATGGCTTGTGAAATGTTTGTTCTTGAAGATAAAGATTTCAGACTTCCCGGGCTCGGCTCATATATTCAAACAGCAGCAAATACAGGCAATATTGAACATGTAATTTACGGACTTGGTACAATGATTTTACTGATAATTATTCTTGATCTCTTTGTATGGAGACCTATGATAGTATGGTCTCAAAGGTTCAGAATAGAAACTATTCCGCCGGAAGAAGAAAGGGAATCCTTTGTTTTGAACCTTTTTATGGGTTCTGTTTTTTTAAGAAAAATTGGAAATTTTTTAACTAAAACAATTAACAGCATAGAAAGATTTAGCTATAAAAAATTTATATCCCTTAAAAGTCCTGTTTTGCTCATAGCAAGCAAGATTTCAGGCGTGATAATTTTAATAATTTTTTTTGTAGTAATTATATGGGCGTTTACAAAGGCTTATAATTTGATTTCTTTGGTAAGCTTAAATCAAATTATTAATATACTTCAGGCGGCCTTTTATTCTTTGATTAGAGTTGCTATTGCGCTTATTATAGCTCTCTCATGGACTCTTCCTGTAGGTGTTTATATAGGACTTAATCCAAGGGCTGCGAAGTTTCTTCAAGGTATTGTACAGATAGCAGCAAGTATCCCAGCCACTGCTGTTTTCCCTGTGATACTGCTTTTTCTTATTAAACTTGGTGGAGGGCTTGATATCGGGGCTATTTTCCTTATGCTTCTTGGAACACAATGGTATCTTCTTTTTAATATAATTGCTGGAGCATCTGCGATTCCGAAAGATCTAATAGAAATTTCCCGTGCCTATGGAATAAGAGGAATAAAAAAATGGAAAACTTTAATTTTACCAGGAATTTTTCCCTATCTAATTACAGGGCTTATAACTGCCTCAGGCGGAGCATGGAATGCTACAATAGTTAGTGAATATGTATCCTTCGGAGGTGATATAATGAAAGCAGAAGGACTCGGTGCTTTAATAAGTCAATCAAGTGCATCGGGAGATTTTGGTATGCTTATTATATCAACATTTTTTATGTCTGCAATAGTTGTCGGAATCAATAGGCTTTTATGGAAGAGACTCTTCATTCTTGCTAAAACAAAATATACATTGGAGTAGCCATGGAAAGAGAGATAATTCTTGAAACAAAAAATATAAAAAAATCTTTTCTTATTGGTAAAGGAAAAGAAATTATTGTTCTTGAAGACATCAATTTGAAAATTTATTCCGACGAATTTGTATCTATTCTTGGACAGTCCGGTGCGGGTAAATCCACTCTCTTAAGAATTATAGGTGGACTAATAGAACCCTCTGAAGGAGAAGTTTTATATAAGGGCATACCACTTAAAAAAGCTAATGCTAAAATTGCTGTTGTCTTTCAGAGTTTTGCCCTTTTCCCTTGGTTTACAGTTCTTGAAAACGTTAAAATTGGATTAGCAGGGTTGGCTCTTGACGAGGAAGAAAAAAATGAAAGAGCTATCAGAGTAATTGATCTTGTAGGACTTGATGGTTTTGAGGATGCCTACCCAAGAGAACTAAGTGGTGGCATGAGACAAAGAGTAGGTATCGCAAGAGCCCTGGCAGTTGAACCCGAACTTTTGCTTATGGACGAACCCTTTTCAGCTCTCGATGTTCTTACTGCAGATAATTTAAGAGGTGACATAATTGACCTCTGGAGATATGGCAAACTACCCGTGAAGGCAATAGTACTTGTAACACATAACATAGAAGAGGCAGTAAGTATGTCATCTCGCTCAATAATACTAAGTCATAATCCAGGTAAAATCAAAGCAGACATTCCCTTAGAACTTCCATATCCTCGAGATAAAAACTCTAGAGATTTTAAGTTTATGCTTGACAAGATTTACACCGCTCTTGTCAAGCCACAGGAAGAACTTCCATTTTTACTTGTTGCAGAGAGATACCAATTCCTTCCTCATGCAAAGGTTGGTGCAATTGCCGGATTAGTTGAGCTTGTCCATGATAAAGGAGGAAAAGTTGATATCTATGCCCTTAGTTCTGAACTAAGCATGGAAGTTGATGATATATTTCCTCTTATTGAAGCATCTGTAATTCTTGATTTCGGTGAGATAAAAGAAGGTGATTTTATCTTAACTGAAAAAGGAAAAAAATGGGCTGAAGCTGACACTCTGCAGAAAAAAGAGATATTCAGAGAGGTAGTTATGCAGAATGTTCAACTCATCAGACAAATTATGCAAGTCCTTTCAACCATATCAAAACATAGAGTATCTGAAGAATTTTTTATTGATATCCTAAAGAACCACTTTACACCCGATGAGTCATGGAATCAGCTTGAAACAGCAATAGATTGGGGAAGATACGCAGAACTCTTTGTCTATGACTATGACTCTGGAGAAATCTATCTTGAAGAACCTGAACCAGCTGATAGATAGAGTTTCCGAATTAGTTGGAATAATTACTTACTATTACAACTATATCGGTGAAAAGATCGAAACCTCTCTGGAAACAAAGATTTCTATTTTATCTTCTATGGGCATAGAAGTAAATGAAAAATCCCTTACCCACTGGATTGAATATTTTGAAGATTATCAATGGGAAAATCTAACTCAACCTGTTTATGTCATTGTAGAGGACTCTCCGATATTTATTTATAAAGAAGCAAAATCCTCTAATTTCATACAAATTGAAATTTCACCATTTTATGAACTCGGAACAGAAGGAGAGGCAATTAATCTGAGCATTGATTTACACCAATCAGATATTATTGAAAAAAAAACCGTAAAAGATAGATTGTTTTTTAAATACTCCCTTTCATTGCCTTCATTACCTATAGGTTACTATAAAATTAAAGTTTCCTTAGAAGATAAAATATCAGAAAGTTTATTAATTATAGTGCCCTTTCATTGCTTTAGTCCCTTTAAAGATAAAACTTGGGGATTCCATGTTAATGTATGGAGCCTGAGAGGAGATCAGAAAGAGGGAGATTTATCTCATGTAAAAAATTTTTGCCAATATGTAAAAAGACTTGGTGGATTTATAAGCATAAATCCGCTTCATTTTAATAATCCTGAAGACATCTACGGAATAAGCCCCTATTCAGCCATATCAAGACAGTTTAAAACTCCCCTTTATGTCTCCGAGGGGCAAGTTTTAGAGGAAAACAAAAACTTTTTTGAATACAGCAGAGTTTGGCGTGAAAAAATTAAAAGACTGAGAGAAAATTTTAAAAAATTTCTTATCAGCTTTGACATCAATGCATCATATGTAAAATCTTTCAAAGAGTATAAAAACAATCTATGTGAAGCAATAAGAGAAGATTTGAAATATTTTGCTGTGTTCTGCTTTCTTAGAGAAAAATTTGGTAAAGACTGGCTCTTTTGGGAAGAAAAGTTTCAAAATCCTTGTGAGAAAATTATCAATAGCCTCTACCAAGATAATTTTAAAGAAATTTTGTTTTACGAATATCTACAATGGCTCGTGGATAGAGAAATAGAAACCCTAAAAGATTATAATATTTGCTTTGATCTCGGATTTGGTTCAATCAAACAAAGCTTTGACGTATGGATGAACAAAGAAGTCTATGCACTCAAAGCTGAATATGGTGCACCACCCGATGATTTTAATCCAAAGGGACAAAAATGGGGATTTCCTCCTTTAATTCCTTTTAAGTTAAGAGAAAAGGGTTATTTGCCATTAATCAAAATGTTAAAAACGAACATGAAAGGAAAACTTCTAAGAATTGATCATGCACTGGGAATTTTTAGAGCCTTCTGGATTCCTGAAGACAATTTACCTCAAAATGGTGCATATGTAAAATATCCTTGGCAAGATATTATTGGAATAATCTGCCTTGAAAGTCAATTAAATAAAGCAGGTGTAATAGGAGAAGATTTAGGCACAGCAGAAGAATGGATGAGAGAAGAACTAATAAAGAGAAAAATAGCATCCTGGAAAGTTTTTTATTTTGAAAAGAATGATTCAGATTTCAAGGATTCTTCAGAATATCCAGAAGAGGCCCTCTGTAGCATTACAACACATGATCTCCCAACCTTTAAAGGTTACTGGCATGGAAAAGACATTGAACTCAGAAGAGATTTTTCTATTTTTGACGAATCAATGTATTTTAGGTCTAAAGAGGAAAGAGTAAAAGACAAAGAAAAAATTCTGAGGCTTCTGTCAAAATGTGGATTATTAAAAGCAGGACAAAATTTAGAACATCTGCTACTTTCATTAATTCAGTTTCTATCAGAAACAAAATCAAAATATTTACTGCTCTATCCTGAGGATATTCTTCTTATTGAAGAACAGGTAAATTTACCCGGAACAACTACAGAGTATCCTAACTGGCAAAGAAAATTACCTATAACAGTTGATGACTTTTTAAATCTACCAATTTTAGAAAAACTTGAAACTATTTTAAAGAAGACGGGTCGGACACAGTGGACTCTATAATAATTCCTTGTTTTTCTTCTCCTCTTTCCTGCAAAGCTGGTGCTGATTCATCTTTCTGAGTTTCTGTAAACTCCTCTTTAATAATTCCTCTTTTTTGCATTATGAAATAAATGAGATTAGCTCGTTTTTCAATGAATTTAGAATTTCCAGAGGGACTATACTTTATAGGATTCGGCAAAGCAGCAGCTAACCTTGCTGCTTCCATAGGATTAAGTTCAAAAGCCGATTTCCCAAAATGATATCTTGATGCAGCCTCTGCTCCAAATACTCCTTCTCCCCACTCAGCTATATTCAGATAAAGCTCAAGAATCCTTTTTTTTGAGAGAGTTCTCTCAAGTCTCCATGTAATTATTGCCTCTTGTATCTTCCTTACAGGATTCTTAGAAGGACTGAGATAAAGATTTTTTGCCAGTTGTTGAGTGATAGTGCTTCCACCATATTTTAATTTCTTTTCCTTTATATCCCTTTCAATTGCCTTTTTTATTGCTTCTATATCGAATCCAGAATGACGATAAAATTTATCATCTTCACCAATAAGTACTGCTTTGACAAGATAGGGGGAAATTCTTTCTATGGATACCCACTGCTTTTTCAAGGTTATTTTTTTGCCTTCTCTTTGCCACTGCTCTAAACGATAATTCATCATGGCTGTAATGGATGGATTTTTTTTCTTCAAGGAAGAAACATCAACTGTGAATGGATAAATAATAATATATGACAGATATATAAGAACAAAAAAAACTATTAACTTTAAAAACCATTTAAACATCATATATTTTATCACTTAATGCTTATATTGGTTAAATATTTCTATCATTTTGTGCTTAAACTTTATTAAAATAAACAAAATGTTTGACAGAAAAAAACAGATTAAATGGGGTGCATTGAAGGTAGGTTTGGTCTTTACCGTTACATTATTAATTGTCTTTTTAGTAATAATTTTCTCTGGTGGCATTCAAGCTTTATTACAAAAAAGAGAACAAATAGAAGTAAGAATTAACGATGTAAAAGGATTGAGGAAAGGTGCTCCCGTAAGAGTTGCGGGTGTAGATGTAGGTTATGTAAAGGATATAAAACTTCATAAGGATTTTGGAACTGTTGTCAAGGTATCCCTAAATAAAGAAATTCTTGATTATTTAAAGGTAGACGCTAAAGCTTCTGTTCAGACAATAGGGTTATTGGGCGATAAATACCTGGAGATAATACCTGGTGATTCTTCAACACCTTTTGATCCTTCAAAGGCGATGTATGGTTATCCACAGACAGAAATAAGAGACATAGTTGGCGTAGCAACCTCTACAATAAATAGAATTGATAGCTTGATTTATAAAGTAGACATATTGATAACAGATATAATGGAATCTAAGGGTAGTTTCTCTAAGTTAATTAATGACCCTTCATTATATGATAATTTGAACACATCAATCTCTGAACTTAAAAAAATCATTGAAGATATAAGAACAGGAAGCTTAGGAATGCTTTCTAAGGACAAAGAACTCTATCAAAAATTATCAAATACAATCAAAAACTTTGAAGAAGTCTCGAACAAACTATCTTCCTCCCAAGGCAGCTTAGGCAAACTGATAAATGAACCCGATTTATATGAAAACCTAATTAAGGTCTCACAAAGACTTGATAAAATCTTACAAGAACTTGATAAATCTGAAGGCACCATATCAATGCTCTTAAGAGACAAGCAGACTGCTGAAGATTTAAGGCAAAGTGTAAGAGAAATAAAAGAATTAATTGAGGAAATCAAAAAAAATCCGAAAAAGTTTTTTAAATTTAGCGTATTTTAAGTTATAATTTTATATGGCAGTTCTTGAAATAAGAAAATATCCCGATGAAATTCTTAAAAAGAAAGCTCTCCCTATTACAGAAATCGACAAAAATATTCAAAAACTCATAGATGACATGATAGAAACAATGTATAAAGCCAACGGAGTAGGCTTGGCTGCTCCACAGGTGGGTGTTTCCCAAAGATTAATTGTGGTTGACACCAGTTCTCGAGAGGAAAATCAATCACTTATTGTGCTAATTAATCCAGAAATAATCAACTCTGAAGGAGAAGTTCTTTCAGAAGAGGGATGCCTAAGCCTTCCAGGATTTACAACAAGATTAAAAAGAGGAGAAAAAATCCTTGTAAGAGGATTAGACAGAAAGGGTAAGGAAATAGAAATATATGCAGAAGGCCTTTTTTCAAGAGCGCTTCAACATGAAATTGATCATCTTAATGGAATGTTACTTATAGACAGAATAAGTCCACTTAAAAGAGAGCTTTTCAGAAGAAGATATCAAAAGGTAAAAAAATAATCGTAGCATGTCCACAACAAAAAAAAACATTGTTTTTTTTGGCACTCCAGACTTTGCATTACCTACTCTTAAATTGCTTATATCAAAAGGTGAGAATATTTCTCTTGTTGTTACCCAACCAGATAAACCTAAAGGAAGGGGAAAAACAGTCCAACCACCTGAAGTAAAAAAAATTGCTCTACAATATGGACTTCCTCTTGTTCAGCCTGAAAAAATAAAAGATGAGGGATTTATTGAACAATTAAGAAAGGTAGAACCAGAATTTGCCATAGTGGTAGCCTATGGGAAAATACTACCTAAGGAAATACTACAAATTCCTAAATATGGATGCATTAACCTTCATGCATCACTTTTGCCAAAATACAGAGGTGCAGCTCCTATTCAATGGGCGTTAATAAAAGGAGAGAGTGTTACTGGGGTAACAACAATGTTAATTGATGAAGGACTTGATACAGGTCCTGTTCTCCTTCAAAAATTAATACCAATAGATGAAGAAGACAATGCTTTAACCTTATCTGAAAAATTATCTACTATTGGAGCAGAATTAGTATATGAGACAATTCAAGGGTTAAGAAACGGAGTAATAATACCTCAGCCTCAAAAGGGTGAACCCACCTATGCACCCCAACTAAAAAAACAGGATGGAAGAATAAACTGGAATTCTTCTGCAAAAGAAATTTTTAATCTAATTCGTGGTACCTATCCTTGGCCCTGTGCACAATGTCTTTTTAAAGAGGAGAGAATTAAAATAATAAAAGCTCAACTTGCAGAAGGCGATTCTATCCCCGGGCTTATACTAAGGGCAAAGCAAGATCTGATAATTGGAACAGGCAATGGAGCAATAAAAATTTTACTGATTCAACCAGAAGGCAAGAAAATAATGACAGCAAAGGAATTTATTTGCGGAAGAAAAATAAATGAAGGCATGGATTACTTTTCTTAGAGGTTTTACCTTAAAAGTCTATTATCCTATATTAATGCTCTTAGGTGCTTTTTTAAGAAGTAAAAGAACCTCGTTTCAGGCGTACATAATTAAACTAAACAATTCTCTTGTAATGCAAGATAGTTATAAAATCAATAAAATCTTACTTTTACTGCCTCATTGTATCCAAAATTCAAAGTGTGATGTACGTCTTACCTTTGATGTCTTTAAGTGTAAAAGATGCGGGATGTGTAAAATAAAAGACCTAATAGAGTTGTCAGAAAATAATGGCATTGCCATATCAATTGCAACAGGTGGCACCATTGCACGTAAAGTCGTAAAAGAAGAAAAACCCGATGCCATAGTAGCTGTTGCCTGCGAAAGAGACCTCTCAAGTGGAATTGTAGATACTTATCCTATCCCTGTCTTAGGAATTCTTAATGAAAGGCCCTACGGACCTTGTATAGATACAACCGTAAGCTTAGAAAAAGTAAGGCATGCAATACAATGGTTTATAAAAAATTCTCACCAAGACAAGAAGCAGTAAGAATTCTTTCCAAAATTTTCAAAAAAGGAATATCTTTAAAAACTTTGCTTAGCGATGAAGTGGTTGATAAATTTAGTATATCAGACAAAGCCTTTTTAAAAGAATTAGTCTACGGAGTGCTTAGGAATTTATACTACATAGATTGGCTTCTTGAGAATTTTTATAGGAATAAAAAACTACTTTCTAACTATACTATTAATAATTTAAGGTGTGCCATATATCAACTGATTTTTATGAAACTTCCTTCTTATGCAGTTACAAATGAAGCTGTGAATTTAGAAAAGGCTTTCAATGGGAAACCTTCGGTAGTAAACGCCATATTGAGAAATTTTATTAGGAACAAACTTGATAATTCTATTAGGTTGTCATCTATAGACTTGAACCTTACACAAAATAATAAATTAGAGTATCTATATTTAAAATATTCACATCCTAAATGGCTAATTAAAAGATGGCTTGAAAGATTCAAAGAGGAAGAAACAGAGGCTTTATTGAGGTCAAATAATCAAAAACCACCATTTACAATTGCAGTGAAACCTGCAGAAAGAAATGATGTGGCAGATTATTTAAATAAAAATGGATTTACTACAAAATTTACAAAATATGCTCCTTCAGGCTTAATTATCGAAGGACAAGGATATGAAATAAGGAACTTTCTACAAAAGTCCAATTTTTTCTGGATTGTTCAGGATGAAGCCTCTCAACTTGCCTGTTTTTTGTTAGAACCTGAGGAAGACTCCTCAGTTTTAGATGTTTGTTCATCCCCTGGAGGCAAAGCTCTTTTAACTGCTGCGTTGATGAAGAAAGGTAAAATAATCTGTATTGAAAAGGATAAAAGAAGGTTTAAAATTTTAAATGAAAATATTCAAAGGAATAAAAAATTTTTACCTCAAATACAGATTGAAAGCATTCTTATTGACGCAATTGAATTCAAGAATAATTTTCCCTTCGAAAGAATAATATTAGATGCGCCCTGTTCTTCCCTTGGGGTAATTAGAAGAAATCCAGATGTGAGATATCGATGTAATGAAAGGGAACTAAATAAACTTTCGCAAAATCAGACGATTTTACTTGAACATGTTTCAAAATTTTTATCAAAGGGTGGTATTCTACTCTATGCAGTATGTTCTACTGAACCAGAAGAGGGAGAGATAGTAATTGAGAAATTTTTACATAAATTCAAAGAATTTTGTACTATAAATAGTGCACATTCATTTTTTAAAAGTTTTTATGTTAAAAAAGGCATGATAAGAACCTTTCCTCACAAACATGAAATGGACGGTTTTTTTATGGCAAGGATTATGCTAAAATGAAAAAATTTTTATTTATCATAGCCTTAATACTTGTAGGATTTTTAAGTGGATATTTATTATTAACCTTTATAATTTTATCTGGAAAAACCGAAGTACCAGACTTGAAAGGAAAAGATATTGTGCAAGCAAATCAGATACTGAGAGAAAAAGGACTTCATATAAGAATAGATGGCCATGAATATTCTGATAGTCCTGTAGGTACTATTTTTAAACAAGAACCTCCTGCAGGAATAAGAGTAAAGAGTGGTAGAGAAATCGGGGTAGTTATAAGCAAAGGAATGAGATTTGCTTTTTTACCCGATGTAACAGGAATTCCCTACGAAGAAGCAGAAAGGAAACTCAAAGAAATAGGGATTCCAATTGAAAAGGTCATTTATATTAACTCAGAAGTCTATCCCGAGTTAACTGTAATAGCTCAAAGACCTGAACCCGATGAGGGGGGACAATCTATTAAACTACTTGTATCAAAAAAACAAAAGGAGGAACAAAATTGACCTTAATAGCACCTTCGTTGCTTTCCGCTGATTTTGGAAAGATAGCTGATGAGGTAAGGCTCGCTGAAGAAGCAGGAGCTGATATGCTTCACATTGACGTAATGGATGGTTTATTTGTACCAAATATTACTATTGGTCCTTTAGTAATAGAGGCTATAAAAAAATCAACAAAACTTCCCCTTGATGTTCATCTAATGATTGTAAATCCTGATAAATATATTGACCAATTTGTGAATGCAGGAGCTGATATTTTAACAGTTCATGTTGAAGCATCAACACATCTTCATAGAACAGTGTGGGACATAAAAAATAGAGGGATTAAAGCTGGTGTTTCTCTTAACCCAGCTACTCCCATATATTCTATAGAGGAAATAATAAAAGACTTAGACTTAATTCTAATCATGTCTGTTAATCCGGGTTTTGGAGGACAATCATTTATCTCTTCATCGTTAGATAAAATTAAGAGAACTAAAAAACTTATAACTAAAAGCAAAACAAATACACTTATTGAAGTAGATGGAGGAGTAAAACTATCTAATGCAAGAGAAATTATCAATGCAGGAGCTGATATACTTGTCATGGGTTCAGAATTTTTTGGACAGAAGGATTACAAAAAATTTATGGGAAAATTGAAGGAAAAAATTAAATGAAAATTAAGGAATATATTGAAAAGGCAGAATCTCTTAGAAACAAAGGATTCTTTAAAGAATCTTTAAAAATATGGCACAAAATTTACAAAATAGGTATTCAGAAAAACAATCCACAGCTTACTATAGATTCATTAATTGCCTTGGGTGATTTAAATAGAATAATTGGTAAATTCACTAAATCCTTAGATTATTATAAAGAGGCAGCCGAACTTTCTGAAATTTTAGAAAATGAAATATATACTGCAGACAGTATATGTGGATTAGCTTTATGTTATAAGGCAATTGGTAAATGGAAAGAAGGGTTAAATCTTGTAAGAAAATCAAGAAAAATTTATGAAAGAAATGGTGATAAAAAAGGCATTGCCTTCACTTTGTGGGCTGAAGGAGCTATTTGGAGATTTGGTGGTAGAATAAAAAAATCCTTAGAAAACTATGAAAAGGCTCTCCAAATATTCAAAAAAATCAAGGACATTAGTGCTTTAGGATATAGTTATTGCGGATTAGGAGGAAGTTCAAGGATAGACGGCAAATTTTCAGAATCCTTGAAGTTCTATCAACAGGCAAACGAA
>JAOAGB010000097.1 GCA_026415995.1 Thermodesulfovibrio sp.
CTTACAATTTCGCGTTTTTTATTGGGAACTTCTATCCCAATAGCTGACCTTCCGGGAATAGGATAAATTCTTATGCTTTGAGCCCTTAAAGAAAGTGCAAGCTCATCACTTAATGTGATTATTTTACTAAGCTTTATTCCACTGGCAGGTTCAAATTCATACATTGTAACAACAGGACCAGGATGCACCTCTTTTATTGTGCCATGAATTCCAAACTCTGCAAATCTGCTTTCAATGCTACGGGCAGAGGCTATTATTTCTTCTTTTGCTATGTTACCTTCGTTTTTTTCAATTTTTAGTAGGCTAAGGGGTGGTAATATGAATCCTTTTTCAAAAGCTTCAATCTTTTGTCTTTCATCGATCTCCTTTTTTCCTATTCTTATTTCCTCTGCCTTGAGCCTGCTTACTTCAGGTTCTTTAATAGGTTCTTCAGGCTTTGAAACTTTTACTACCTTTATTTCATTTTTGGTTTGAGTTTTAACTTCCTTTTCTGTCTCTGATTTCTTTCTTAATAGGGTTGGCTTTATAAGAATAACTGAGGCAACGGATATGGCAAACCAAAATATATATGTTCCCACCATTGAAATGTATTTTTCGCAAAAATGAAAGGCAATCCATGATAGGCCCTCTGGTAGTTTTTTATAGTTAGATAGGAATTCTCTTAAAGGTTCAAGCATGACTGCAACAGAAAAAATCAAGGTCAACAGCCATGGTAATTTAGATAGGGAAATCGCCTTTCCAAGAAATTTTCTTATACCTAAAAAAATAACTATTAGAGGTAACAGAAATGTGGCAATTCCAAATAGGCTAAGAAGTATATCTGCCAAATAAGAACCAATAATGCCGCCAAAATTAGAAGGCTTTGATTTTGTGTAGGTAAAAAAGGAAGGATCTAAAATATTATAGGTTAAAACACTCACGGCAATATAAACTGCAAAGGCTATGAGTAAGACTGCCTTAAATATATCAGTAGCTTTTAATGGTTGAATTGTTCTGCCTTTTTCGGGCTCTAAAGCAGTAATATTTGCTTTAACCTCTGAAGGCTTTCTATAAAATACTTTTTTTCCCATCAGTTTCTAAAAAAATATAACAAAAAAATAACTCCTGCCAAAACCCATCGATAGTAAATGAAGATATTAAGAGGATATTTCCTTAAAAAGTTAAGCAAAAACTTGATAGCTATTATTCCTGTAATGGCTGCTGAAATCACGCCTATGATGAAGAGTGAATAATCATGAGTATAGCCGACTTTTATTGATTTATAAAAATCAAGGGCTCCTGCACCTGCTATTGCAGGAGTGGAAAGAAGAAAAGAAAATTTTGCTGCATAGGCTCTGTCGAGTCCTTTAAAAAGTCCTGCTGTAATAGTTATTCCTGAACGAGAAACTCCGGGAATCAGTGCTATTGCTTGAGCTGTACCTATTACAATAGCATCTGAAAGGGTTACAGAGTTTCTTTGCCTTTTACCTACCTTTTCTGCAATTAACATAAGAATTCCAATAAAAACAAGGGTAAAAACAATAATCAAAGGGTCTCTCAATGAATTTTCTATAAAGTCATGAAAGACAAAACCTGCAACTCCTGCAGGAATAGTTCCCAAAACTAAATAAAAAAGCATTTTTCTATCCCTAAGAAGAATATCAATCCAATCTTTCCAGAAGCAATAAAAAAGCGAAAAAAGCGTACCTAAATGAACAGCTATATCAAAACTTAATGAGTTAACTGTACCAGTCCAACCAAAAATCCAAGGTGTAATAACAAGATGGGCGGTACTACTTATGGGTAAAAACTCCGTAATTCCCTGAATAATGCCGAGTATAATAGCCTTAAATGTCTCGTCCACTAATCTTATCCTCCATTAAGCTTTCTCGAATTTTTTTTGCCTTTTCAGGCATGGCATAATAGAAAAAATACATCTGTTCTTCAAGCCACTTTAATTTATCTTCAACAGATTTATTTCTGTATTCTTCAAGCTGTTCTTTTGTTTTATAGTAAAGAAGAGGCCTTTCTTGCTTTTTATCCATATTAATCTTCTCTTTCCCACTCCTCTTTTATCTTTTTCAAATAAAAAATATCTGCTTCATCTTGAAGTCTACCTGTCTTCTTCTTCATCTCGATCAAAACATCAATAGGAACAAGGGGAATAACTGTTTCATTAAATTTTATCTCTTTTCTTCTCCCATAAACTTCTAAAAAATCAAAAGGTTCATCAATTAACACATCAACCACAAAAAAAGGTGCCCTTTCGTCATATAGGCTAAAAACTCTCATATTCTTATAGTTTTTCCAATCTTGTCTTTTTTCTGGCTTGATTAATTCATCAATGTCCACAGGTATCTTGGACTTTAATCCTAATTTTTTGGCAATACTAACAAATTTTGTTAAATTTTCTTCATCAAGCTTTAATACAATATCTATATCTGAGGTAGCTCTTTCTATGCCATATAAATTTACCGCAATACCTCCACATAAAAGATATTTAACTCCTGAATTGTTTAAGGCTTCAAATAACCTCTTAAAAAATTCCATGAATTATTATAGCATTGAACTGAGGATTTTAACTTAATTAAAAGGGCTCAATGTTTTACTTTATTGTATCAAATCTATTGAAAAATATCATATCTCTTTCTTTATATCATAAGACTGTGGAATGCTAAAAAATGCAACAGTAAGTAGTATCCAACCAACAAGAATAGCAATTGCCCCAATACCAAAGACTATTAATCCAATGGCACCCCAAAAAACAAAGGTTCCTGCAAGCTTGAAAAGATTAATATTTGTATACTCTGCCATAAGATTAAAACAATGTCTGTAATAATTGGCTGCAAAAATGTTAATTATATAAAAAACAATTATGGCAAAAATTATTCCCATACCAAACATTCCGAAACCAAAACCTAAATTCTCTTCTGCTCCCTGTCTTGCACTCATAAATATAGGAATAAAGGAAAAAATTCCGAACAGAAAGAAAACTATGATTCCTGCAATAGAAATTAAGAATCCTTTTAGAAACCTATTAAAAATATTTTTATCTCCAAATATCTCAGAAAATTTATGAAAGGCAATGAAAAGTAAAACAATCCCCGCAATACCTAAAAGCCAACCAATATATGGAACAAAACTTAATATTATGAATACGGAACCCAGTCCTCCCAATATCCTTTCATTACCAACTGCATCCATGTTATGCCTCCTTTCCTGTTTTTAGATTATAATATATTTTTAAAAATTGCATATTGACAAACAAATCATTTTTTATTTAGAATTATTTTAATGAAACCTAAAATTAAATGGACACCTCAGAGATTGGCAATATTGAAATATCTTGACGGTAATAAAGAACATCCGTCAGCAGAAGATATTTATGCTGCTCTTTCTAAGGATTTCCCAACCATGTCTGTGGCAACAGTCTATAATGTTATGGAATTTCTTAAAAGAACAGGCAGGGTTAAAGAAATATACGTTGATCCTGAAAAAAGAAGATTTGATCCTGATGTTACCGTACATCATCATGCCATATGTATAAAATGCAAAAGAATTTTTGATATATTTTCTGATATTAAAATTCCAGAATTAGGTGAACATATACCAGACTTCCAAATTCTTGATGCTCAATTAAAAATTTATGTTTTATGCCCACATTGTAAAGACAAAGAAGATTTAAAGCTGGGGTTCAAAGAATACCAATGCACAAATTGTGGTGCGATAAGAACAGCTAAACATAAACCTCAAAAATGTCCTTCCTGCAATAGCAGAGGTTCCTTAAAAGAATTTATTTCTGCCCAATAAAATCAACAAAAAAACGGAGGTGTTTTATGATAAGCAATGAGCTTATGGAAAAACTACAAAGAGCTGTTGCAAGAGAACTTCAGGTTAGCATTCAGTACATGTGGCAGCATGTTTTAGCAAAGGGAATTAAAGCAGAGGCAGTGGGAAAACTATTTAAACAATTTGCAATTAATGAGATGATGCATGCTGAAAAAATTGCTGAAAGAATTGCCTTTTATGGTGGAATTCCCACAACTCAGCCAAACCCCATCACAATTGGTAAAGATTTGAAAGATATGCTTGAAATTGACAAAAAAGCAGAGGAAGAAGCAGTAGCACTTTACAAAGAGATTATCAAGCTTGCTGAAAAAGAGGAAGATTATGTAACAAGAAAGCTCTTTGAGCAGATTCTTGAAGAGGAAGAAATACATCTTGACAAATTTAGCTCTCTTCTTGAGGAGTAATTATGAAACCTGTAGAGCTTAAAAGCGGAATTTACTGGGTCGGTGCAGTTGACTGGGCTATAAGGGATTTCCACGGATATGAAACTCCTCGTGGAACAAGTTATAACAATTATTTAATAGTTGATGATGAACCAACGCTTCTTGATACAGTTCATTATGACTTTATTCATCTATCCATAGAAAATATATCAAGGATAATTGATCCCCAAAAAATAAAAAATATTATCATAAACCATATTGAAAATGACCATGCCACAGGGCTTGAACAAATTCTTAATATCGTTCCTGAGGCTAATATTTATATGACCGAAAAAGGTAAAAAGGGATTGAATAAATTTATCAATCTCTCAAAATACAAAGTCCATACAGTAAAATCAGGAGACTCCATTAAAATCGGTAGAAGAACTCTTTATTTTATTGAAACTCCTATGATGCATTGGCCTGACTCCATGTTTACCTATATAAAGGAGGAAAAACTTCTCATAAGTCAAGACGCCTTTGGGCAGCATATTGCATCTGTTGAAAGATTTGATGATGAATTCATAAGTAATCGCTCAATGGAAGAACTTGAAGACTCAGTAATAGATTACTATGCTAATATTTTAATGCCCTATGGAAATGTTATTAAGGCAAAAATTGAAGAAATAAAAAAATTGGGGATTGAAATAGAGATGATTGCACCTGACCATGGTGTAATATGGCGTTCTCACATTGATAAGGTTTTAACCCTTTATTCAGACATGGTTGAAGCAAAGGCAAGGCTTGGTGCAGTAATTGTCTATGATACCATGTGGCACAGCACCGAACAGATGGTTGCACCTATTGCTAAAGGTTTAGAGAGTGAGGGAGTGCCAGTGAAAATTATTAAACTTCGTGCTACACCAAAAAGTGTTGCCATTAAGGAGATATGGAAAAATAGAGGAATAATTGTAGGGTCACCTACTCTAAATAATAATATGTTTCCATCAGTAGCTGATTTTCTTACTTATCTTAAAGGATTAAGGCCCAAAAACAGACTTTTTGCTGCCTTTGGTAGTTATGGATGGTCAGGAGAGGCTGTTAAGGAAATGTATGAATATGCTAAGGGGATGAAACTTGAACTGTTTGAACCTGGTATAAGGGTTTTATACAAACCTTCAGAGGAGGAATTGAATAAATGCTATGAGTTTGGCATAGCCTTTGGAAAGGCTTTAAAAGAATATCATGCAAAAATGTAGAGGGAGGTGCAAAAATGGAAAAAACACTTAAAAATTTAATGGAAGCTTTTGCAGGAGAGTCTCAGGCAAACAGAAAATACTTAGCCTTTGCTAAAAAGGCAGAAGAGGAAGGTTATCCAGGAATTGCAAAATTATTTAAAGCTGCTGCAGATGCTGAGACTGTTCATGCAATGAATCATCTTAAAGCTGCAGGAGGAATAAAAAGCACAAAGGAAAACCTTGAAGCAGCAATTGGTGGCGAAACATACGAATTTGAAAGCATGTATCCACCTATGCTTAAAGATGCAGAAGCAGAAGGGCAGTCTCAAGCTCAGAGAAGTTTTTATTATGCCAATGAAGTTGAAAAAGTTCATGCAGAACTTTTCAAAAAAGCTCTTGAAAATCTTGATAAAAAAATAGATACAGATTACTATGTTTGTCAGGTATGCGGACATACTGTAGAAAGTGAACCACCAGATAAATGTCCTGTTTGCGGTTCGCCAAAGAAAATGTATAAAAAGATTGAATAAATTTGCTGCTCCCTCCTTAACGGAGGGGGCTTTCCTAAAAAGATGAGAATTCTTGCCATATTAGGCTCACCAAGAAAGGGAAACTCAGAAATTCTTCTCAATGAAGCATTAAAACTTTGCAATAAAAATTTTCATGAAATAACCCTCCTAAACCCTTGTCAATTAAATATCTCAGGATGTACTGCCTGCGATGGCTGTAAGGAAACAGGATACTGTATTATTCAGGATGATATGGAGAGAATTTATCCCCTATTGAAAGATGCTCAGAGAATCATCATTGCTTCACCCATATTCTTTTTCGGAATTCCTGCTCAATTTAAACTTCTCATTGACAGGTGTCAATGCCTATGGTATGAAAAATATGTTTTGAAGAAAACTGAATCCTCATCTGCTAAAAGAAAAGCTCTATTAATGCTTGTAGGTGGTATGAAAAAGGGAGAAATCGGCATAACCTGTGCAGAAGCAACTCTAAAGGCTTTTTTAAGAACAATCGATGTTAAAGAGCATAAAACTCTTGCCTATTTAGGTTATGATGAACCTGGAGCAATATTGAAAAATAAATCAGTCATAGATGAGATAAGAAACGCTATAAAAGAACTTTTACAAAATGATTGAATATATTCAGTTTTTCCCAACTTTAAAATGTAATAAAAATTGTGATTTCTGTTTTAGCAAAGCCCTGTTTTATGATGACTTACCTGAAGATAAAATTGAGTATTTAATAAATTTCCTAAATGAAAACAAAATAAAGAATTTGGACATTTTAGGTGGTGAACCCTTTCTCTATAAACCATTCCCTAAACTCATAGAAAAAGCATTAAAAAAAGACTTGGAGATAACAATAAGCACAAACGGAACATTAAAAAAACAGATAAGAGCCTTACTGAAAAATTTTGGAAAAAGTAAAGTGAAGGTAGGTGTTTCAATTAATGATATCTCTGATAATGATTTGCTTGAAATAATAACTGATTATAAATTATGGATAAAAAGCGTAATAATTAAAGGCAAGAGCCCTGAAATTAGAATTATGGAATTTGCAAAAAATTTGGGAATTAAATATTATTTTATTTACATGGATGCGTTGACAGAAAAAGACCTTAAGAGGACCATACCATTTTATCAATTCATTGAAATGGTAAAAGAACTAAATATTTCTTTTCCTAATATTGAACCTGTATTCTGCAAAGGTTTCATAGGTGGACTTAATGATTATCGCTGTCCTGCAGGTAGTGAAAAAATTTCTATAATGCCAGATGGCTCTGTTTATCCCTGTTATCTTCTTGCTGGATTTAAGGATTATAGACTTGGAAACATATTTAAAAATTCCCTTTCAGAAATTTTAGCATCAAAAAAATTGGATATTTTCAAAAAAAGCAATAGTAATATATGCCATAATAAGATATGCAAGTTTAAAGAGGAATGTAGAGGTGGATGTGTTGCCCATAGCCTTATTCATTACAAGGAGGATATAAAATCAGATCCGAGATGCAACATTAGATATAAGGAGGAGGAATAAAATGATACAAACCTTAAAAAAAGAAGGAGGTATAAAAATGGCAGAGATGTTAAAAGTTAAAAACCTCCATGTATCTGTAGAGGGAAGAAAAGTTCTTGAGGATATTAACTTCTCTATGGATTATGGAGAGATTGCTGTTTTATTTGGACCAAATGGAGCAGGTAAGACAACCTTTATAATGACACTCATGGGTTTCCCGAAATACAAAATAGAAAAAGGCAAGATAATCTTTAAAGGAATTGATGTAACACATATGGATGTTTCAGAGAGAGCAAAGCTTGGCATGGGACTTTCTTTTCAGAGACCGCCTGTTGTAAGAGGTGTTAGCTTAAGAAAACTTTTAAATATTATAGGAAATGGCAGAAAAGAAGAAGATATTTTGCAGTATGCTGAAAAACTCAATCTAACAACTCATTTAGACAGAAACGTAAACGATGGCTTTTCTGGTGGTGAAGTAAAAAGAGCAGAGTTGCTTCAACTTCTTATGCAAAAACCTGAACTGGTTTTTATTGATGAGCCAGAATCTGGCGTTGACCTTGAAAATATTGTGCTAATTGGTGAGATGACCAATCAACTTCTTGGGAGAGGACAGAGAATAAAAGACCCTAAAAAAAGTGCCATAATAATTACCCATACTGGCTATATACTTGATTATATAAATGCAGACAAAGGTTATATACTTTTAAATGGTAAGCTTCAGTGTAGAGGTAATCCTCGAGACATACTATCTGAAATCAAGAAAAATGGATACAGGAGGTGTTTCACATGCCAGTAAGCAAAAAGTATATTAAACAGATTCAAGACAGAGCAAAAAAAGCAATAAATAAACCAGCTCTTTATGGAGAAGATATAGACCTAAATAAATTCCAGAAATTTATCGAGAGAGGAAAAATTGAAAGTTTGGAACTTCTACCTGAGCTTGCCAAAGAAGCAGCTTTAATGGCT
>JAOAGB010000009.1 GCA_026415995.1 Thermodesulfovibrio sp.
TTTTCCCTCCTATTGCAGGCGGTGAAAAATTCTGATGATTAAACTTTCGCAACTTTTTCTCTCTTTTTTTAAGCTTGGTCTTACAGCCTTCGGTGGTCCAGCTATGATTGCCTATATCAAAGATCTTGCAGTTAATAAAAAACAATGGCTTGATGAAAAGACATTTCAAGAAGGGGTTGCTCTTGCACAGGCAATTCCAGGGGCAACGGCAATGCAGGTTGCAGCTTATGTAGGACTTAAAACAAGAGGAATAGTTGGAGGAATAGCAAGCTTTGTAGGATTTGGAATGCCCGCATTCATACTCATGTTAATTCTATCTGCTTTATATGAAAGGACTCATTCAATTACTGCGGTAATCTCTATTTTTACAGGACTTCAAGTAATAGTTGTTGCAATTGTTGCAAATGCCACCTTAAGTTTTACAAAGCCTATTATTAGGTCAATTGGTGAAATTTCAATTGCCCTTCTTGCTTTTACTCTTTTTACATTGAAATTAAATCCCTTCTTGATAATTATAATTTGTTTTCTTTTCTCACAAATTATTTTTAGAGAAAGGGGTTCTTTTGAAGAAGGCAACTCACAAAAATTTAATTTTACAGGATTATTTATCCTGTTTATGATTTTTTTCCTTTTGATATTTACTCTTCTTTTCATTGATAAAACTCTTTTCGATTTGGCTTTAACAATGATTAAGATAGACCTTTTTGCCTTTGGTGGTGCTTATGCATCCTTACCATTGATGTTGCATGAATTTGTCGATAGACTTAGATGGATTGATCACAAGACTTTTATGGATGGAATAGCTCTTGGACAGGTAACTCCTGGTCCCATAGTAATTACTGCTACCTTTGTCGGATATTTGCTAAAGGGTTTTGTTGGAGCTTCAGTTGCTACTGTAGCTGTTTTTACTCCTTCCTTTTTGATTATGGCTTTTACCTCAGAAATAAATGAGAAAATAAGAAATTCTAAAATATTTATAAAAGCAAAAAAAGGATTGCTTGCCTCCTTTGCAGGACTTCTTCTCTTTGCAACAATAAAGTTTATAGGGCAGATTGACTGGAATGTAATAAAAATTTTAATGGTTATCGCATGCTTTATTGCATTGTTAAGAAAATTTGGTATTTTTTATATTGTTATCGCAGGAGTTTTGATTTCGTTACTATTGTACTAATTAAATGATTTTTCTTCTTTTTAATCTCAGAGAATTGCTTACAACTGAAACAGAACTTAAGGACATTGCCAGAGAGGCAAGCATCGGATTAAGAAGCGGTCCACCAAAAAGATGAAGTAGTCCCGCAGCAATTGGAATCCCGATTACATTATAAATAAATGCCCAGAAAAGATTTTCTTTGATGGTCCTTAGGGTGAGTTTACTTAATTTAATAAGTACAGGAACTCCTTTTAGCCCGCCTTTTATTAGTGTTACATCGGCTGTATGAATTGCTATGTCTGTTCCGCTTCCCATTGCAATACCAACAGTTGCCTCTGCAAGGGCTGGTGCATCATTTATTCCGTCTCCAATCATGGCAACATTTTTCCTTTCTACTATCCTGAATTTTCTTATAATTTTTGCTTTTTCATTGGGAAGAACACCTGCAAAAACTTTTTCGATGCCTAATTTTTCTGCCACAGCCCTGGCGGTAGTTTCATTATCTCCTGTAATTATGGCTATTTCTATGCCCATTCTCTGAAGCTCTTTTATAATTTCAAAAGATTCCTCTCTTATTGGATCTGTAATAAAAAAAACGGCTTTTACTTCATTATCAATTGCCACATAAACTGTTGTTGCCGCATCTAAAAGAGAGATTTCAGGTAAAGGTATATTTTTCTTTAACATGAGCTTGCCACTTCCTATTAAGATTTCTCTTTCACTACCCTTTAAATCTGATACCTTAGCTGTAATGCCTCCCCCTGTAATAACTTCAAAATCCTTAGGCTCATCGGGAGTTATCTCTTCTCTCATACAATGTCTTATTATTGCCTTTGCAAGAGGATGTTCTGAGTATTTTTCAGCAGTAGCAACGAGTTTTAAAATCTCTCCTTTGTCCATATCAAAGTATTGTACATCTTTTACTTCAGGTTTTCCTTGTGTTAATGTGCCTGTTTTATCTGAAAAAAGGATTTCTATTCTACCAAGTTCTTCAAGTTTTTCCACATTTCTTATAAGTATCCCCTCTTTTGCAGACCTTCCTGTAGCAACCATAATTGCTGTTGGTGTGGCAAGTCCTAAAGCACAGGGGCAGGCAATTATTAAGACTGCAATACTGTTACTTAAAGCCATAGAGATTTCTCCCTTAAAGAGCATCCATAGAATAAAAGTTAAGACTGCTATAGCTAATACAGAAGGAACAAATATAGCTGAAATTCTATCGGCAAGTCTCTGAACAGGCGGTTTTCCAGTTTGAGCATCTTGTACAAGTTTGATTATTTGATTTAAAAGAGATTCCTTGCCTACTGCCCTTGCTTGAACCTTTATAACACCGCTAAGAACTATGGTGCCACCAATTACTCTTTCTGTAGTAGATTTATCAACCGGGATTGGTTCTCCCGTTATCATGGATTCATCAATAGTTGCTTCACCTTCCACAATTATTCCATCCACAGGAATTTTTTCTGACTGTTTAATAACGACTATATCTCCAATTAAAACTTCATCAATGTTTATTTCCTGTTCCTTTCCATCTCTTATTACAACAGCTCGCTTTGGTTGGAGTTGAATTAGCCTTTGTATTGCTTCTGATGTCTTAGCTTTTGCCTTCTCTTCGAGGGTTCTACCAAAAAGTATGAGAGTAATTATTACAGCGGAGGTTTCAAAATAAAAATGTGCTTCTGTATTACTAAAAATTAATATGGCAAGACTATAAAAATATGCAGCATTTGTTCCAAGACTTACAAGACTATTCATATTTGCTGTACCGTGTTTTAAGGCAATAAAGGCAAGCCTGTGAAATCTCTTCCCTATAATAAATTGAACAGGTGTAGCAAACAAAAGTTGAAAATAGCCATCTTTTAAAAAGGGGACATGAAACATGCTTCCAAGAAAAATAGGTAAGGTTAAAAGAAAACTAATGAACAGATCTCTTTTTAGTTTTTTGAGTTCTCTCCTTTTTTCTTCCTGTGATGAGACAACGTCTGTATATTTTTGGGCTCCTATTCCAAGACTCTTAAGAAAAGACAAAATATTTTCTTCATCGATAATCGTGGGGATATATTCAATTAATAAATTTTTATTGATTCTATCACCCTTAACTTCAATAACTCCTTCAAGTTTAGAAACTTTATCCTCAAGAAGCCTTTCAATTTCAGCGTCTAAGTCAGTTAGCTGAAGATGTAGAGTAATTTTACCTATATCATATCCTGTTGCCCTAACAATGCTTATTAGACGTTGAATTTCTATGTTTTCTTTAGCCTCAACCTTAGCCTTTTCTGTAAGTAGATTAACTTCCGCATTTATTACTCCTTCAACTTTACTTAGAGCTCTTTGAACTGCTTGAGCACAGGCAGCACATGTCATTCCTTTGATAGGTATTTCAATGGCTTT
>JAOAGB010000060.1 GCA_026415995.1 Thermodesulfovibrio sp.
GCTCCATTGAGCCTGAGAGTATGAAGATTTCTCCTGAGTTGAGGCAAAATCCATAGGGAACATGCTGATTGTTGAAGAAGTGGAAAAATAAACTCTCAGGGTCACCGTGAAACTTAAAATCAAATCGGTTTGTTAAATTTATCTGATAGACAGTGCCATCTTCAATAAGCTTTCGGATTTTTTGAACACCTGAGAGGTATTCTTCATCTTTTAAAGCTTTGTTAATTGGTGATAGCCTGAAACTATTCTCTGTTTTTTTAATTTTTTTTAACTTTTTTATTTTTACAATAATCACAGGTGGTAGCTCTGTTTTTTTTAGCTTTAATTTGAGAGTTTCACCTGAAAGGTCATAGGAGAATACGGCAAAGCTTGGTGGTTCAATTTCTCCTATCTCAGCGAGGCTTTGAAAAAATCTTATCTCTTCTATCTCAGCTTCAAAAAAACCTCTTTGACCAAGCCAGCTGCCACAAAGTATAAGCATCTATTCAGTGTTTTCCTCTTCAATTATAGAGTTTATAGAGTTAATGAGTTCGGGAGTCAGGGAGTAGGTTTTTTCCATGAATTGTATTACAGGTAAAGCACCAGTGAGGCTATTGATAATGAATAGGGCTGAGGCATTATAAAGGTCTTCTACTTTAAGTCTTTCTTCTTTTACATTCATTTTTTCAATTAAAATCTGAATGGTCGTGCCTAAAAGAAGACCGCAATCTTTGGCAGGTGTAAGAAGCTTTTTATCCTTCAATATGACAATATTTGAGGCAGAACATTCTGTTATCTCATCTTTTTCATTAAGCATAACTGCATCATCAAAGCCTTTCAAGAGTGATTCTCTTTTTGCAAGAATATTTGGCAGATAGTTCATTGTCTTATGGTATATAACAGGGTTTTTACTATGCCTCTTTATACCTGAAAGACAGAGCTTTTTAGGAGTTCTATCAGGGGTGTATTCTTTCGCAATAACCAAGATTTCTGAGCTTTGAGGATAGGAATAATAAAGAGATTCTCCTTCAGAAAGCAGGCAAACCTTGACATAGAGATTATTCTTTCCCTTTGTCTTTTCTTCTATTTCTTTGTAAAATGTTTCAAAATCAGGGTATGGAATCTGGAAAAACTTTGCTGAAGCCTTAAGTCTTTCATAGTGTCTATGTAATTTCTTTGTTTTTCCTTTCCAAAATATTGTCTCAAAAAGACCCTCTCCAAAAAAGAGTGTTCTATTTTCCATGAGTTTTATTCTAAATTAAAATTTTATTGCTTGTCTAAATTTCTTAAAGCTTAATATAATAGGTTTATGATAAAAAACACATTTTTACTTCTTGATGGAATTGGTGAAAAAAGAGAGCGCAGACTCTGGAAAGAGGGAATTTTAACATGGGAAGATTTTTTCATTTGTAACGAGGTTTTAGATATTGATTACGAAAGAAAGAAAATCTATGATGATGTTCTTCATCAAGCCTTTGAAGCTCTTTCTTGTAAAAATTGCTGCTTTTTCTCTAAAAATCTCAAAAAAAGGGAACATTGGCGGCTTTTTGATAAATTCTTAAATGATGCAGTATGTCTTGACATTGAAACCAATGGATTAACACCTGAAAAGGGTGGATATGTCACTGTTGTTGGACTTTATTCTATAAATGGATACAAGGCATTGGTGAGAGGTGAAAATCTGTCAGAAGAACTTCTTCAAGAAGCTTTGAATGAATATAAGTATTTAATCACCTTTTACGGAAGTATTTTTGATATTCCTTTCTTAAAAAAGGAATTTCCCAATTTACAAATTGAACATATTCCCCATTTCGACCTTTTCTTTGCAGGTAAGAGGCTTGGCATTCAGGGCGGGCTTAAAAAACTTGAGACTTTATTTCTTATTGAAAGAGAGGAAGAACTAAAAGGACTTAACGGATATGATGCGGTAAAATTTTGGAAGTCCTATTTAAATGGTCACACTGAAAGTCTTGAACTTTTGATATCTTATAACAGGGCTGACACAGAAAATCTCTTCAAGCTTGGAGAGATTTTTTATAATATGCTTCGCGGTCAGGCAGGTATAGAAGAGTTTATGGATAATGGAAGAAAAAGCACTTCTCAAAAAGTTTCTTAATTATTGCCTTACAGAAAAAGCCCTTTCCATAAATACTATAAAGTCTTATGAAAATGATTTAAAAGGATTTGTTTCCTATCTTGAAGAACAAAGGTTTCATATTTCAGCTTGTAAAAAAAACGATATAATGCAATATCTTTTCATATTGAAAGAAAGGGGTTATTCTACAACATCGATCGCCAGAATCCTTTCTTCTATTAAACAATTTTTCAGGTTTTTAATTTTTGATGGCAAAATAGACCATGATCCTGTTGAAGGGTTAAAGTCTCCTAAGCTATGGTTTAGACTTCCAAAGGCTTTGAATCTGGATGATGTAAAAAAGCTTCTTTCCGTTATTCTGGAAAGCAAGTATTTTTTAAGAGATATTGCCATGCTTGAGTTAATGTATGCTTCTGGATTAAGAGTTAGTGAGCTTGTGAAAATTAAATTAAGTGACATAAACTTTGAAGCTGGTTTTATTAGAGTTAGGGGTAAGGGAGAAAAAGAACGAGTTGTACCAGTTGCTCAGCGAACAATGGAGACAGTCAAAAGATATCTCTTAGAACTAAGACCTAAGTTGATTAAAAAGAGAACCTCAGATTTTCTTTTTTTAAACAATCGTGGGCAGGCGATGAGTCGTCAGAGATTTTGGCAGAATCTTAAGGCAATGGGAAAGCTTGCTCAGGTTGATGTAACCCCTCACATGATAAGGCACAGTTTTGCCACTCATTTGCTTGAAGGGGGGGCAGATTTAAGGAGTCTTCAAAAAATGCTCGGGCACAGTGACATTTCCACCACACAGATTTATACAAAGGTTTCAGCGGATAGACTTCGTAAAGAGTATCTAAAACACCACCCAAGAGCAAAATAATATTAAAGCTTCTTAAGCAATAATTTAATCTTTCTTATAGGTATGGCGTTTTTCTCAATTAAGGGAAGTATTTCAATTAGAGCTTCTTTAACCCATTGAGCATAAGTAGTTACCTCTTCTTCGGTGAATTCACTTTTTCTTAGAGGGCTATATTCAGCTGTTGTTCTTCTGTCGTATAGATTACCGAGATATCTGCCAATCTTAGGAGATATGTCTCCTGATTTTATAAAATGCATACTAAAAAGTATCTTCACACCTTCATGGGATTTAGGTTCAATGCCAACACTTGCAAGAAGCGATTTAACAACATGTTCAAGAGCAAAATATAGATTAACCGTTGCATTTCCCCATCTTTTTGCCTTTTTGTCATCTAAAAAAGCCTCAAGCTTTTCCTCTGCTATTTCAATTTCTGCTAAGGCTAATTCCTTTCCCATATAATAACTCCATCTTTTTTTATTTCCTCAATTAAACCATAGTTTGAGTCAAACTCTTCTTCAGGCAAAATAATTAGGGATAGAGGGAACTCCTCTAAGTTGAGCTTATCAAGGGCTTCCCATTTGATAGCCCAGAGCTTATTCCACATATTGCTATCTGCTGAAGATTTAACTATTAATGCAATATCGAGATCACTTTCTTCATTAGAGATACCACGTGCGCGAGAACCAAAGATTATCAACTTTGTTGCTTCGAATAATCTTTCTTCTATGAGTGATGACAATATTTCAATAATTTTTTTTTCAGCAAGAGATAAATTCAAAACTTTAGTAGCAGTCATGACTTAATTATATCATTTTTAAGCCAGACAACTCTTTGAGGAAAGGGAATCTCTATGCCTTCTTCTTTGAATCGTTTAAAGATTCTTTTTCTTAACTCATTTTGCACAATAAACTGATCTGTTACCTCACCAATATGACATACAAGAGTAAAATCAAGAGAGTTTTCTCCAAATCCCGGTATAAATCTCACTGCTGGTTCTGGTTCTTTAAGTAAGCCTGAAATTTCTTCAGATGCCTTTTTCACTTCCTCAATAAGTATTTTTTCAATCTTTTCTGGTTCAGAGGCATAGCTTACACTTATTGGAATTTGAAGTGACATTCTTTTCTCAGGAAGATAGTAATTAACCACAATGCTTTGAGCAAGTTTACTGTTAGGAATGATTATCATATTATTAGGGATCATTCTTATTCTCGTTGTTCTCCATGAAATATCTTCAACAAAGCCCTCCTGTCCGTTTTCAAGACGAATAAAATCGCCTATTCTTATGGTTTTTTCTGTCATGATGTGTATTCCTGCAAATAGATTTTCAAGGGTATCTTTAAGGGCAAGACCTATTGCTAATCCTCCTATTCCTAAAGCAGTTATTAGGGGTGCTATGGATATTCCAAAGAGATGTAAAATTATTATTAAACCGATTAAATAGATGGAAATTTTTATTATTGTATTCAGCAAACCTGTTGACTGAACTGAAATTGCTTTTCGTTCTACATAGTTTATGAATAGTTTTGTTATAAGATTTGCACAGGCTACTGTAACTGAAAGGATAATTATTACATGCGTTGCCTTAATAAAGTAAATTGAATATTTTGAAGGAATTTCAGAGGTTTCCAATCCAATATAAACAGCAATGCCTATGCATAGAAGAAATGAAGGGAATTTAATAGAGCCTATTATGAGATTGTCAAGTTCTGTTTTTGTTTTCTCTGACCAGCGATGAAGAAGACTAAAAAAAATCGTTCGTATGAGCAACAAAACACCGATCGAAATAGAAAAGGAAAAGATGGTAAAAACAACCTTTTCAAAGGACATTTTTATTTGAGAGACATTATAACTTTCTCTGTGGCAGCATGATTTGAAAGAGCCTCATAAACATCCTCTGCTGTTACTATATTCCCTCCGGGTCTTCCATAAAGATAAACCTCTGCCATACCGTTTACTGCAAGCTTTACATCTTCAACCATCTGTCCTGCATTAAATTCTACAACTATAAATCTTTCAACTTCTCCTGCCAGCTGTCTTATCGGTTCTTCAGGGAAAGGGAAAAGGGTAATTGGTCGTAAAAGTCCAATTCTTACTCCTTCCTGTCTAAGTTTTCTTACTGCTGAAAGGGAGATTCTTGCTGCTGAACCGAAAGAAACTACAACAATTTCTGCATCATCAATAAAATACGTTTCATATTTAACTTCTTTTTCTTTCCATTGCTGATATTTTTCCTGAAGCCTCCAGTTATGTCTCTCCAATTCTCCCTCTGCCATTAAAAGAGTTCTAATTACTCTTGCAGGTCTTCCATTTGCACCAGTTAATGCCCATGAGGATTTATCATATACTCTTAATTCTGGTACCCTTGGAATAAGGGGTTCCATCATCTGTGCTATGATGCCATCGCCTAAAATCATTACAGGATTTCGCCATTCATCAGCCTTTTCAAAGGCAAGGATTGTGTAATCCCAAAGCTCCTGAACACTAAAGGGGGCATATACTAAAAGATGATAATCCCCGTGTCCACCTCCCTTTACTGCCTGAAAATAATCTGCCTGACTGCCAGATATATTTCCAAGACCTGGTCCGCCACGCATCATGTTTACGATTACTGCAGGCAGTTCTGCTCCAGCCATATATGATATAGCTTCTTGTTTCAGGCTTATGCCAGGAGAACTTGAGGAAGTCATTACTCTTACACCGCACGCTGAAGCTCCATAAATCATGTTTATGGCAGCTATTTCACTTTCAGCCTGAATAAATACTCCACCTACCTCTGGCAATCTTTTTGAAAAGTATTCAGGAATTTCATTTTGGGGAGTTATTGGATATCCCGCATAAAATTTTAATCCTGCCTTTATTGCAGCTTCTGCTACAGCTTCGTTACCTTTCATGAGGACTTTATTCATCCTTACCTCCGCAAGTTCTGTTTTAGGATTTTTTATTTTAACATATAATTGATATAATGAAATATGAAGCCTAAAATAGCCAATATAAAGTCTACATGGTTTTTGTTTCATTGCTCCATCAAACTTATCTCAATAGGTAAAGTTGTTATTATTTTTATGATTGCTCCTTTAATATTTATTACAATTTATGGCTGTGCAACTTTGCCAAAACCTTTACAGGATACTCCGGCTTTAAGAGATGTGCCTTTTACGATAGTTAAGAAAAATCCTGATAAATACTACGATGTTTCTCTTTTGTGGGGTGGAAGAATTACAAATTGTATGAATACAGAAGAAGGAACAGTTTTTGAAATACTTCATCTGCCTCTTGAAAGTGATGGACATCCTTCGGAAACTGATGCTTCTGAAGGAAGATTTATTGCCAAATCTAAGAGTTTTCTTGATTGTGCCATATACTCCAAGGGAAGATATTTAACTGTTGTTGGTAAATTTAAAGGATTAAAGGAGGGCAAGATAGAGCAGATGCCCTATAGCTTTCCAGTAATTGAGGCACAGGCAACTTATCTATGGAAAAAAAGAACTCCCCACTATCGTTATCCTTACTGGAGACCATCAATCTGGTTATGGTATGGGCATCCCCATTGGTGGTTCGAATACGGTCCTTGGTAGATGGGTAAGATTAAAATACTTCCCGAAGTTTTGGTGGGCAAAATTGCTGCAGGAGAAGTTATAGAAAGACCAGCTTCAGTCTTGAAGGAGCTCATAGAAAACTCTATAGATGCCTCTGCTAAATCAATTTATGTCTATATAAAGGAGTATGGAATTGCCGAGATAAAAGTGATTGATGATGGAGAGGGAATTTCATCAGAAGATGTCCCTTTAGCTTTTCAGAGGCATGCTACAAGCAAAATACAAAAGGAAGAAGACCTTTTTAATATAAATACTCTTGGTTTCAGAGGAGAGGCTCTATATTCAATCGCTCAAGTAAGTAAGCTTAGAATTATTACACAGCAAATAGGGGAAGATAGGGGTACTGAACTTTATTTAATAGGTGGTAGTGTGGTTGAACAGAAGCCTTCCATAACAAAGGGAACAACAGTAGAAATAGGAGACCTCTTTTTTAATACACCTGTAAGAAAGAAGTTTCTTAAATCCCCCTCTACAGAAAAGGCTCATTTAATAGAAACTGTGCAAAATTATGCCCTTGCCTATCCTGAGGTTTCGTTTTATCTTAATATGGATGGACAAGAGATTTTAAATCTTACCTCTACTGATAATATCAAAGACAGAATTTCTCAAGTTTTTGGTTTGGACTTTATGGAAAAGCTAAAATTTAAAACTGTTTCAAAGGATGGGTATAAATTAGAGCTTTTTTGGGGTGGTGAAGATCTCTTAAGAAGGCAAAGGACAAAACAGCTTATTTTTATAAACAGAAGGCCTGTAAGGGATTCTCTTATTGTAAGCACCCTTTATAAAGTCTTTAAGATAAAGGAAAATCATCCGCAGTTTTTACTTTTTCTTACTATGCCTCCGGAGGCGGTTGATTTTAATGTTCATCCCACAAAAAAAGAAGTGAGATTTCTTGATAAAGGAAAGATTACAGAACTGATTTTTAGAATTATAGATTTTGAAAAAACATCATTTGTAGCAGAAAATACAGTGGAATGGAAAAGTGATTCAGATTCCTTTGCTTCCATGCAACAAGCTTCTTTTTTTGAAACACAACCTGCTTTTAAGGGAGAAGATGCCTTTCAATTTATAAATCTTGGTGATGCTGTGGTGGCATTAAAGCAGCCTGATGGCATTCTTTTCATTGATTATCATGCGGCACATGAAAGAGTGAATTTTGAAAAAATTTTAAACCTTTTGCCTGAAAATACCATAAGGTTTGTTTTTCCGCAGGTTATCAATCTAAATCCGCAGGAATATACATTGATAAAAGAAAATTTTTATCTTCTCAACGAACTTCACATAGAGCTTGAAGATTTTGGAGAAAATGCAGTGGTTATTCGGAGCGTTCCTGAAATTTTGAAAGATGCAGATATGGCAGGCATAATTGAAAGCATTGCCTATAAGATAAAGGAAGAAACTGGAAACCCTGATTTTACGGATTTAAGGGAGAAAATTGCTGCAACTATAGCTTGCCATAGCTCTTTAAGGGCAAATAATAGGATAAGCTCTTATGAATTAGGTATTTTATTGAAAGAACTTGAACATACCTCTGACCCGGAACACTGTCCACATGGAAGACCTGTAAAAAAATTTTTATCTTTTAATGAAATAAAAAGGTGGTTTTTAAGATAAATTTTTATTATAATATAGGTTAATATGAATAATTTAGAAAGAAAAATTCCAAGAGTAATGTCTACACAACATCCTGACAACGTGTCTATACCTTTTTTTGCTGAAACATCGGATATGTCAGGAGAAGATGAAATTCAGGAAGCCTATTATGCCTTTTCCCATCTTGGTTGTTGTGAACAGATGTGGGACAGTGAAGGTAAAGAAGTGGATAACTATGTTGTTAAAAAGCTTCTTACAAAATATACTCATTTTTTCAAGCAAAAGAGATTGGGTAGAGAGGTTTTTCTAACCCTACGTGTTCCCAATCCAAGTGTAGAAAAAGATGAAGCTAAAATTCTACTTGAAACACTTGAAAGCATTCCTCGTTCAATGGATGTGGCAAAGATTTTCTATGGTGATGATAATTTTCCTCCTGTTTTTGAGGTTATTCTTCCTCTTACCACAAATGCTCCTGAATTAAACAGAATTTATTATTTTTATAAAAACTTTCTTATTGAAAGACAACACAAACAAATCTTTGAGGGTGACATAACTCTTGCAGATTGGATAGGAGAATTTTTACCTGAAAATATAAATATTATTCCTCTTTTTGAAGATATAGAATCAATGCTTAGATGTGATGAGATAGTTTCAGATTTTCTTAAGGATAAAAATTTTACATATCAGAGAGTGTTTTTAGCCCGTTCTGATCCAGCCATGAACTATGGCGTGATAAGTGCTATTCTTGGCAATAAAATAGCATTAAAAAAATTAGAAAACCTATCAAAAGAAAAGGATGTAGAAATATACCCCATATTAGGTGCAGGCTCTCCTCCCTTCAGAGGCAACTTAACTCCCTATACAGTTGATAAAGTATTAGCTGAGTATTCCTCTGTGGAGACCTTTACTGTTCAGTCAGCTTTCAAGTTTGACAATCCTGTTGAAGATGTTATTGAAGGAATTAGAAAGCTTAAACATTTTACAAGATATCCTTTAAAGGATTTTGATGAAGAATTTGCTCTTACTATGATTGAAAAAAGCTCTAAGGAATATAAAAAAGTTGTGGAGATAATTGCTCCATTAATAAACGAAGTATCTAATTTTGTGCCTAAGAGAAGAATGAGAAAGCTTCACGCAGGACTTTTTGGTTATTCAAGAAGTATTGGCAAAGTTAGGCTTCCAAGAGTGATTGGTTTTTGTTGCTCTTGCTATTCCATAGGACTTCCACCAGAATTAATCGGACTTAGTGCATTAACAGAAGAAGAAGTAAGAGGAATAAAGGACATATATAGAAATATAGCCCTTGACCTATCAATAGCTATGCAATATTTTAATCCGAAGTGTCTTGATATTTTGCCAAAGGAATCTAAAAAGGCAATACTTACTTCTATTGAACTTTTAAATTCACTCAATCTTTCTTATGAACCTAACCTTAATCACAGAGAGATAACCTCTCAGATAATCAGAATAATCAGACAAGGGCTCAATAAGTCTTTAACTGAGCCAATCATAGAAGCAGCCCATATCCGAAAATTCCTCGGCTAAATCTATCCATTGAAAGAATAGTTAACTTTTTCTTATTATAATAGGATGTCAACGCTATATCTTTCAGGCAATGAAGCAATTGCACATGGTTTAGTTCAAGCTGGTGTAAGATTTATCACAGGTTATCCTGGTACACCTTCAAGTGAAATAATTCCTGCAGCACAAAGATTAGTCAAAGATAAAAATATTAAAGCATTTATAGACTGGGTAACTAATGAGAAGGTTGCCTTTGAGATAGCTTACTCTGTGAGTCTTACTGGAATAAAAGCTGCTGTTACTATGAAACAGGTTGGACTTAATGTGGCAATGGATCCTTTTATGAACTCAGCTTATATAGGGACTGATGGTGCAATGGTAGTCATTAGTGTAGATGATCCAGGTCCTCACTCATCTCAGACTGAACAGGACAGTCGTTTCTTTGCAATGGCAGGAAAAATTCCTGTTTTAGACCCTTCTACAGTACAAGAGGCATATGAGTTTGCAAAAAAAGCAGTGCAACTAAGTAAAAGATACTCTATACCTGTAATGCTTCGTAGTTCAACAAGAATCTCACATGGAAGAGGAGATGTTAAGATAGAGGAAGATTTTATCTCAGAGCCTACCAATGCAACTTTTAAAACCCTTAAAGACTGGGATAAAAAACTACCAAGGTATGCTGCAACACCTCGGCAAAGACTTATGTTACATGGTTTGCTTAATGAGAAAATAGCTGAAATAGAAAAACTAAATGAATTGAAGTTTTTCTTTAGTGGTGATATTGTTCTTCTTTCAAGTGGTGCGGTTTTTTCATATCTTTATGAGTTAATTGAAGAATACGGACTTGAAGGTAAAGTAACTCTTGTCAAGGTAGATATGCCCTATCCTATGAAAAAGTTTGATTTTTCTGGTTATAAAAGAGTGATCACCATAGAAGAATCTATGCCAGTAATAGAACTACAACTATGCACCGAGGGAAGAAGAAACGGTATAGTGCCAAAACAAGGAGAGCTAACACCTGACCTATGTGAAGAGATTTTAGAAAGAGTTGGTTTAATAAAGAAGGGA
>JAOAGB010000061.1 GCA_026415995.1 Thermodesulfovibrio sp.
GTAGCCAATTTTTCCTCTGTTAAACCTCTTGATGAAGAAGCTTTATTTGATATAGCAAAAAATTCAAAACTTATTGTAACCGCTGAAGAACATTCTATCATTGGAGGACTTGGTTCTGCAGTGGCAGAATTTGTTGCAGAAAACCATCCTGTTAAAGTAAAGAGAGTCGGAGTTAAAGACACCTTCGGATGTTCTGGTCCGTGGAAAGAACTCATAAAATTATATGGGCTAACAGCAGAAAATATAGTTAACACCGTAAAAGAGTCCTTAAAAAAATGATAACTTTTCTTGGTGTATATAAATATTATGATTCTGTGCCTGTTTTACAAAGTGTTTCTTTTAAAATAGAAAAAGGTGAGCTAATATTTATAACAGGTCCCTCAGGAGCTGGAAAAACAACTCTTCTAAAATTAATCTTCGGCAGTGAAAAGCCTGATGAAGGAGAAATCAAAGTAGGAGACTTTGAACTTTCTCGAATAAGACAATCAGAGATACCTCATTTAAGAAGAATCGTAACTTTTGTTTTTCAAGATTTCAAACTAAGGCAAGACCTAACAGTATATGAAAATGTAGCACTTCCGCTTATTGTAATGGGACAGAAAGAAAGGGATATTAAGCAAAAAGTCTATGATACGCTAAAAAATGTATCCCTTCGTCATAAAGCAGACACACTGGTAAGAACCCTGTCAGGTGGAGAACAGCAGAGGGTGGCTATAGCAAGAGCAGTAATTACAAATCCGAGAGTTATCCTTGCCGATGAGCCAACTGGCAATCTTGATCCAGATACATCCAAAGATGTCATGAATCTTTTTAAGAGTGTTAATGCCTTAGGCTGCACGGTGGTAATTGCCACTCATAATCCAGAGCTTTTTAAAAATACTTCTTACAGGGTTTTACATTTAAAAGAGGGGAAAATCATACAATGAACAATTATTTGGGTTATGCCATAAAAAATTTATGGACTAATAAATGGTCAACTTTGATGGCAATCCTAAGCATAGCAGTATGCTTTTTTATAATCACTCTAATTGCCATAGGACTATACAACCTAAATATTTTTACAAAAAAACTTTCAAACAAAGCCGCCATGGTAATCTATTTAAAAAATGGATTATCTCAAACAGAAATAGCACAGTTTACAGAATCATTACAACAAAAAAATGTCTTTTCAAAAATTAAATTTATCTCTAAGGAAGAAGCCTTAAAGGAGATGAAAGATATAATAGAACCCTCACTTATTGAACTAATTGGTTTTAATCCTCTTTCCGACACTGTCGAGGCATTTATAAAAGATGAAAAATTAAACACTCTGGAAGAAATTAAAAAAGAGTTAAAAAATCATAAATATGTTGAAGATATATACTATCCTACAAATATAATAAATATTCTAAAAATGCTAAAAATTACCCTATGGAATCTTGGTATAGTAATTCTTTCATTATTAGGACTATCTATTTTTTTCATCATATATGCTACAGTAAAAAATCATTACTGGAAAAAGGAAGAAGAAATTGAAATTCTAAAACTTCTTGGAGCGACCCCATCCTATATAAGATATCCTTTTTTAACTGAGGGCGGATTATTAGGAATAGCTGGTTCATTAATTGCAGCTTTATCAATATTTTTCCTTTATTTTATCTTATATTCAAAGGAAATGATAGATTATCTTCCAGCAATTAGTCAGCTTATTTTACCAACAGAGGTCTTCTATCTTCTACCTTCTGCAGGTATGCTTCTCGGAATTATCTCTTCTCTTATAGCATTAGGTAAAATAAGGTATCAATAGTTTATGTTTTTAGTGAGAGATGTACTGATAATTTCCTTAATAATATTGTTAATATCAAGCTTCTACGCCCATTCTGCTCAGCCTAAGGATGAATTAAAAGAAATCAAAAAAGAAATTGATGTGCATAAAAAGAAACTGCAAGAAACAAAAAAGGTAGAAAAAAACTTATTGGATGAGCTTCAAAAAGTAACAAAGGAATTAAATGAAATTGAAAGAAAAGTAGCAAATCAAAGAGAAAAAATAAAATCAATACAGTCTAAAATAAGCATAACAGAAAAGGAAATAAAAGTTTATAGCAACCAGTTAGAAAGTAGGAAAAACTATCTTGCCTCTCGCATAAAAGGAATTCATAAATTATACTATCAACCTGATCCTCTTTTCATAATATTAACTGAGGAAGATACCACAAAGGCATTAAGAATTATAAGAAATAGTCAAAAAATTGTTAATATCGACAAAAAACTTATAGGTCAATACAAATCAGAGTTAAATAAATTGATGACCCAACAGACAGAACTAAAAAAACTTTTTGTTTCTCTTAAAAAAGAAGAGGAAGAATTAAAAGAAATAGAAAAAGTTCATGTTCAAAAGAAAAAAGAAAGAGAAGCCCTACTTGCAAAGGTACAAAAGGACAAAGCTGCCTATGAGAAAAAAATTAAAGAACTTGAAGAAAATGCACGAAGATTAACAAGGCTTCTTCAAGAGACAGAAAAAAAAGAAAAAAGAACTGGTAAACCAGAATCCGCTACTTTAGAGGGAGAATTTACAAAAAGAAAGGGAACACTTTTATGGCCTGTGTCTGGAAGGATTGTAGCCCATTATGGTAATCAGAAGGACCCTGTATTTAATGTTCCCGTATTTAGAAGTGGTATCTACATAAATGCACCACCTGGTACGCCGGTAAAGGCTTCTGCAGAAGGGAAGGTTGTTTATGCAAACTATTTCAAGGGATATGAAAACCTTGTTATAATAAGTCATGGAGAAGGGTATTATACAGTATATGGAAATCTTGCAAACATGAATGTGAAAGAAGGAGGGTATGTAAAAGCAGGACAAATAATAGGAAGTGTAAGTGATAAATCAAACATTGAAACAACAGCTCTCTATTTTGAGATAAGATACAGAGGTAAACCCCTTAATCCTGAACAATGGCTTAAACGATAATAAAAAGATAATAAAAGGAGGAAATAAAAAAAATGAAAAAAAAATTATCCATTTTTCTATTAATTATATTTATTGCCTTTGGAGGCATAGCAGTAGGAAGATGGTCAGCTGCTCAAAACACCGATTCTGTATATGATGATTTAAGGACCTTTACAGAAGTCTTTACAACAATAAGAAAACATTATGTAGATGAAATAAACTCCAAAGACCTTATAAAATCAGCTTTAAAGGGGATGGTTAATTCTCTTGACCCTCACTCTGCTTATTTAACTCCTGAAGCTTATAAAGAATTTCAAACAGAAACAAGGGGAGAATTTGGAGGCATAGGTATACAAATTGGTATTAAAGACGGAGCTTTAACTGTAATTGCACCTATAGAAGATACTCCAGCTTTTAAGGCAGGGATAAAAGCTGGTGATAAGATAATCAAAATTGATGGACAGTCAACAAAAGACATGAACATAAATGATGCAGTCTCTAAAATGAGAGGACCTAAAGGTAAGCCTGTTAATTTGACAATTCAGAGGGATGAGTGGAAAGAACCAAAGGATATTAAAATTATTCGTGATATCATAAAAATCAAAAGTGTTAAATATAAAATGATAGACAAAGAAATAGGCTATATTAAACTTGTTCAATTTCAAGAGACAACTGCTCAAGATTTAGCCTTGGCATTAAAAAATCTTAAAGAAAAGGGAATGGAATCTCTAATTCTTGATTTAAGAAACAATCCCGGAGGTCTTTTAAATAGCGCTGTTGATGTGGCTGAACAATTTCTACCACCAAAGCATCTTGTTGTATCAATAAAAGGGCGTAAAGGTGAAAAAATTGATTACTTCACAGAAGGTTTAAGACCTATATACGATAACATACCAATGGTAGTTCTTGTTAATCAGGGTTCTGCATCAGCTTCTGAAATAGTAGCAGGTGCACTTCAAGACTGGGGAAGAGCACCTGTTCTTGGGGTTCAGACCTTTGGGAAAGGTTCTGTTCAAAGCCTAATTCCATTAAGTGATGGTTCTGCATTAAAACTCACGACTGCTAAATATTATACGCCCAAGGGGAAAAGTATTCATACTGTAGGCATTATACCAGACATTATTGTAAAACTTGATACTAAAAATGGTAAAGAAGTACCTGTAATAAGAGAAAAGGAACTTGAACAACATTTAAAAGGTGAAAAAGTAGAACCCCAAGAAAAAGTTCCTCAAGAAGTGGATGAAAAGGATGACAATCAGCTACAAAGAGCTATTGATATACTGAAAAGTTGGAAAATAATGGAAAAACTTAAAAAAGCTGCTTAAATAAAAATTATGCCGAAGTGGCGGAACTGGCAGACGCGCCAGATTCAGGATCTGGTGGTGGAAACGCCGTGCGGGTTCAAATCCCGCCTTCGGCATTAAATAAGTTATTGATGCTCCTCTAACCTAATTTCAATCCATGATATATTGATTTAAGAAAATTTTATCGGAAAAATTCTTTCAACAATATATAAGCCCATTAGATCAAAATATTTTCTCAGTATAATTTTTGATATCATAATTACTATAATAAAAAATCAAATGAATAAAATTGCATTCATAGACTTTTATATTAAAATCTCTAATATTAAGTCACTTAATTATGAAAAATTCTTATGGAGGATTTATGCGAGAAATTCACATAATAAGCACAGGTAACTCCATAATTTCAAATGCTCAAAAGAATGGTATAATAGATCCCGCGAGAAAAATCTCTGATGAAACGTTTTGGCTTGAAATTATTAATAATAAAAAAATAATAAATGATTTATTGGATAACCTCAGAAATTCCCCATTTAAATGGTCTGCAGAGCTCAATACTTTTCTTAGAGTAGTGCAGGAAAAAAATCCGGAGAATATAGAGGTATACTTGTTTGGGACAAAAACTTCCTCTAATGAATTGTGCAGAAGATTGATAGAAGTTTTTCTTAAGGAAAGAGGATATAAAATATATGTACCCTATGAAGTAAGTGGTTATTTTTTAGAAGCATGTTTTGATGAAAAAATTGCATTAGATGAATTTAAAAAAGGAATTTCCGAATTAATTGACAGGCTTATATATATTGCACGCATAAAAAAGAGAGAGGGATACAAAGTTTATTTCAATCCCACAGGAGGACTGAAGGCTCATGTTATTACCACTGCTTTTGTGGCTTTTGTAACAGAATGTGACATTTATTATATGAATGAGGAATTCAATCAAGTTGTCTTTTTCCCTAAGCTTTTCTATATACCAAAAGGTAAAGAATTAGAGCTATTAGAACAAATCGCAAAATCAGAAGAAAAAGAAATATCCTCTCACTTAATTGAAACATACAATGAAGAGATTGATAGATTACAAACTTATGATCTGATAAAATTAGAGAGAAAAGATCACATTTTAAATATATATTTAACAAACAAAGGTAAATTAATTTATCAGGAGATGTTGAAATGAAACTTATTTATCAAATTGGAAGAATTGAGCAAACCATGCCCAATTTGAATTTTTTAATTAATAGACAAAGTTTCTCATCTCCTCTTTCATCATTTGCATTAAGAGAATATTTAGGCAATTCAGCAAAAGTAATATTAATATATCCAGTAAGCCTCGCTATCAATGAAAAACTTATAAATGCTAATGTGGATGAAAATTTTAAAATAAAAATTAAAGAAGTTTTATCGGATCCATTAAAATATCTTAACTCTCCTGCTATTTTCTTCTCAGAGCATCCTCACAGTAAAAGGGCCGACGACTTTTTTATTGTTCACTCCATAGGAGATTTCGCAGGTATAAGATTTAATTCAACTTTTGACACTATTGTGCTTGAGATATTTATTGACTTAGTCAAGAGATACATGGAAAATAAATTTTCCGAACTTTACATAGATATCTCAAGTGGTCACAACATATATGTTTCTGTCTTACTTGAAGCAACGAGAAATTTTGTTATATTCCAGAAGTTGCAAAATTGGGATAATGCCAATCCTATGCAAACTAATATAATATTCTCCGATCCCATATTGGGTTACTCAAAAAATGATTATGAAATTCATATAGACTATGAACTTAAATTAAAGGCATTTTTTTCCTCTCCCATAAGTAAGGCAGATATTGATTGTTTTAATCTATCAAGAAAAATTGCTTTTGAAACGAGGGAGTTAAAACATAACTGTCAAAAAATTTTTGAAAATTTTTTACTATGTTTCTCCTCTATAAAAAACAATACTCCTCTAATCCTTTATACCTTTAATTTTAATGATGATACTGAAATGGTTAAGAGTACAATAGAAAACATAATAGAAAATCTCAGAAAAAAGATATCATCTAATTGGATTGATGCTCCAGAGCTCAATAAAGACGATTATATCAAAACTTTCTTATCCTTATCCTTCTATTTAGGAATATTGAGGATATTAAAAAAACTTAATATTGAGAAATGTGAAGAAATTTCTATTGATGAAATTATTAAAAAGGCCGAATTTCTTTACAAATTATTTAATCTTCCTCTATACATTGAACTATTAAAACATGAGATAAGAAATCTAATTGAAGGAAGAGGACTTGATGGAAAAACCTTAAAAGAAAAGATTAATTCTGAATGGCAAATCCTTGGTAAATTTCTTTATGGAGAAAGTCAGAATATAGTGCCAAGAAACTTCTTAGCTCATGCTGGTTTTGAGAGAAACTCTATTGAGGTAAAAAGACAAGAAGAAAAGATATATGTAAGATATAGGGAAGACATAATCGAAAAAATACGAAAAATTCTCTTTAACTCTCTATAATTATCCTAAAAATTGTAATTTTAAAAAATTTTTATTAAAATTGATTAATGCATATGAAATATGGAGAAATTTTGGTTTGTGTCGCCGGAGCAACTCCTCAGATAATTACTGAAACAATCTATGCTTTATCCACAAAAGACCCTCCGATTCTATTAGATGAAATTTTCATAATCACTACCAAAAAAGGTAAAGATATAATCAAAGATGTCCTCATAGAAAAAGGTATTTTAAACCAACTCACAGAAGATTACAACATGCCCCCATTGAAGATTTCCGACAGCTCCATAATAACTATAAAAAATGCTGATAAAGAGATTGATGATATAAGAAACACTGAAGAAAGTGAAGCAGCAGCTAATACTATAATTGATTTCATAAGAGATATTACTATAAAACCTAATATAAGACTTCACTGTTCCATTGCAGGTGGCAGAAAAACAATGAGCTTTTATCTTGGAACAGCTCTTCAACTCTTTGGAAGACCCCAAGATAGGCTTTATCATGTCTTAGTTTCACCAGAATTTGAATCGAATCAGGAATTTTTTTATCCACCAAAAATACCAAAAAAGGTAAAATGCAAACTTGAAAACGGTTCCTTCAAAAATATAAGCACAGCTGAGGCAAGAATTGAACTTGCAGAGCTCCCATTTTTAAGACTCAGAGATAAGATTGAGCTTAAAGAAAAAACGTTCAAAGAGCTCATAAATAAAAGCCAGAATGAAATTGATATGGCTATTATTCAGCCAGAAATTACAGTCAATCTTAAAAAAAGAGAGATAAAAATTGCTTCAATAGCTTTAACCCTTCCACCTGTGATGTTAGCCATCTACTCTTTTTTCCTTAAAAGAAAAAAGAATTGTGAAATTACCGATAGTTGTCTGTTATGCCATAAATGTTATGTTAGTATAAATCAACTGACAGAAGAACCTTTTATAAAAGAGTTAGCACTAATTTATGGAATTATCTATGAAGAAGATTCTTTGAAAGTTAGAGAATTCATAAAAAATTATAGTAAAAAATATGTTGCAGAAAATTTAAGAAGCTACATAAGTAAGATAAATATGAAAATTTTACAAACTGTAAGTGATGAATCTGTCTATCAATGCTGCATTATCAATTCCATAAGGAAGTATGGCTCAACAATCTATGGAATCCCTATTGACAGAAGAAAAATAAAAATAAATTGAAATATTGTTGCAACATTGTTTTTCTGACAACTCAATATGAAAGTTTGTTAAGATAAAAAAAAAGATGAGGAGTTAAGAGATGGTAGAAAAAGACATACTAAAAATTGCCCTTGCGGCATTGCTTCATGACATTGGAAAATTTTCAGAAAGGGCTTCAGTTGAAATTCCTCAAGACTATGTTAATAATAATCAAATTCTATATCAACCTAAATATGACCACAGATACACACATAAGCATTCTCTTTACACAGCTTATTTTTTTGAAAGTTTTTCAAAATATTTTCCAGAGGAGATACTTACAGGTTCAACTGCTGAAAATTCACTGATAAATCTTGCAGCAATGCATCACAAACCCTCCTCTCCTGAGCAACTTATAATAAGAGAAGCTGACATATTAAGTAGCGGCATAGAGAGAAAAGAATATGAGGATACTGAATCTAAGAGCAGAATGCCTAAGGATATTCCACTTTCGACTATTTTCGAGGACATATCAATAACTGAAAATTGGAAAGAAAAAAAACCAGAGAATTTTAATTATTCTTATCCACTGAAAACTGTCTCTCCACAAAGCATTTTCCCGATAAAAAATGACAAACTGCAAGAACTTAATTACAATGAGCTATATAATCAATTCATAGAATTTTTCAAAAAAATTCCCCATATCGAACACTCACCGCTATGGCTTGAACATCTTGACAGTTTGCTATTTTTATTTACCAGCTCCATACCTTCTGCAACAGTAACGAGAGATGAAACAGGAGATTTTAAAGAAATAATCACAGACATATCTCTTTATGACCATAGCAGACTCACTGCGGCATTTGCAACAGCTCTCTATATGTATCATAAACAGACAAATTCGCTTAATGAGAGTTCCATAAAAGATAGAGACAGTGAAAAGTTTCTTCTCATCGAAGGAAATTTTTATGGAATTCAAGATTTTATATTCTCTGATATGGGAGATACAAAGAAAAATGCTGCGAAGCTATTAAGAGGACGATCTTTTTATGTATCGCTACTCACTGAATTGGCATCAGATTTCATACTTGAAAAAGTAGGATTACCAACAAGTTCTGTTGTTACAAATGCTGCAGGAAAATTTAAAATAATTCTTCCAAACACCACCGATGTGCAAGAAAAATTAAAAGAAGCAGAACAAGAGATTAATAATTGGCTGATAAAAAATTTCTACGGCGAGGTATCTGTTGGGATAAGTATGGTTAGCGCCTCTTTTAATGGACTAATTAATAGTGAGAATCTTTCCAAAATAATGAAAACAATTGGGAAAGGCTCTGAAGAGAGGAAATTTAGTAAATTTGATATCTTAAAATACAGTGGAGCTATAACCACATATCTTGATAATTTTTCCTCTGAATTTGGTGTATGTCCACTATGTAACAAAAGACCAGCGAGAGGAAGGAACAAGATAGAAGAAGAATACCTTTGTGATATATGTTTTGATCATGTAAATATTGGTAGAGGGCTCACATCAGAGGATTTAATGGTTATTGCTGAAAAAGATGCTGATTTGAGGGACAAACTAAGAATTCCCATATATGACAGATATCAATTGGCCTTTGTAACTGGCAAATTAAAAAACCTTGTAGAGACTGGTAAAATTAAACATTTTTGGGATATAAGCTCTCTTTGGCAGAGTGGAGCTTTTAAAACAGAACCTTTTACATTGAAGCTCATTAATGGATATGTTCCAAGATTCACCGAAGAACATAAAAAGCCAGAAGTTTTGGAAAAACTGAAGTATGGGGAATCAGAAGAATTCATTAAAGAGATAGATAAATTGAGCAATTTCGGAGGTATTCTAAGTTTTGCTCATTTGGGAAAACTTTGTTTACAAAAGAGAAATTCAGAATATCAGGGAGTCTCGGCAATTGGAATTTTCAAGGCTGATGTTGATAATCTTGGTACCATATTCATGAAAGGTTTAAGGAAGGAAAAAAGAACCTTTTCTCGTTATACAACTCTATCTCGTCAACTAAACTTATTCTTTTCGCTTTATGTTCCATACCTATGTCGTACTGAATTTGGTAATATTTATACAGTCTTTACAGGTGGTGATGATCTTTTTGTTATAGGTCCGTGGACAGAGATTTTTAATTTTGCCGAAAGAATCAATAACGATTTTCATAGATATTGTTGTGAAAATAGAGAAATTACCCTATCTGCAGGTATTTATATCACCAAAGGAGAAACACCCGTAGTTAACATAGCAAAATTTTCAGAAGAAGCTCTTGATAAATCAAAAAAAGAGGGTAAAAACAGACTCACAGTATTTGATGTTTCAGTATCTTGGCAAGACTTCAAAGAAATGAAAGACGTTGAAAAGAAATTGAAAGATTGGCTTGACAGAGAGATAATAACAAAAGCTTTCACTTACAAACTTAATGAAATCATAAGAATGATAGAAGATGAAACCCGTATCCGGAATAGTAGCTCATTTAAAATTTCAGACCTTAATGCTTTAACATGGAGGGCTAAGCTTTACTATTCGGCTATAAGAAATGTAGCAAAGGGTCATAAAAAAGAGGAAAGAATAGAAATAGCTCATAATGTATTAAAAAACTTATTAATTTGGTTTGAAAAATATAGGGAATCCCTGAGGATTCCCCTTTGGAAAACAATATATGAGAGGAGGAAAGCATGAGCAATGGAGTATTGCCAAAAATTGTATTTTGGGAAGATGAAAAGGCTGAGCTAATCAATCCTGAACTCTTCTCAAGCATAGCTGATGCATGGGCGAAAAAAATCAAAGAGAAAGGTAAGGAATCTAAGGACAAGAATAAGATATCTCAGATAAGAAAATTCTATGACGAAGTTTTGTTGTTTCAAAGCAGAATCAAAGATGAAGCTCAATTCAAAAAAATGCTTCCATTAATTAAAATGTTAAATGCAAAAGCCGCCTATGCACTTGGAAGAAAACATATAACAGAGGAATTCAGGCAATTCATAACAAATTGTGTTTCTAATGTTAAAAATAGGAAGGATTTTGAGGTTTTTCTCAAGTTTTTTGAGGCATTTATGGGTTTCTATAGATATTATGATGAGACAATAAAATAAGTGGAGGTAAAACCATGCAACTTATGGAAATTAAAACAATAAGCGGTATAATCTCGTTAAAAACAGGGTTACACATTGGTTCAGGTAATACAGAAATGCAGATAGGTGGAACTGACAATCCTGTAATTAAGCATCCCCATACTAATGAACCCTATATTCCAGGCTCATCCCTCAAAGGTAAAATACGAAGTCTCATAGAACTATACTATGGAATTGTTGCTGAGGCGACAAAGCATGAAGACTTAATTAAGGCAGGTGGACTTGCTTCCCCTAAAATGCTCAGAAACTCAAACGGTGGTGTCACCAAGCACATTGAAAACATACTTAAAGTTTTCGGCTCTGGTGCAGGTGATACAGATGAAGAACTCGCCAAGAAACTTGGTCCTACAAGGGTATCTTTCAGTGATTGTTTCCTTACAAAAGAATTCATCGAAGAAGTTGAAAAGAAGAGATGGAGCTATGTTGAGATAAAATCAGAAAACAGAATCAACAGAATAACAGGAACAGCTGAGCATCCAAGGTTTATAGAAAGGGTTCCAAGTGGAGCTAAATTCAAATTGGAGATAAGCTTTAAGATTTTAGACGAAGCAGACAAAAAACTATTTACAGATTACCTTCTTAAAGGACTAAAGTTACTTGAATATGACAGTCTTGGTGGTTCTGGAAGTAGAGGATACGGAAAAGTAGAATTTATATTTGATGACGAAAACTTAAAGAGGGAGTTTTCAGAGTTAAAACTTTGGGGGTAACACATTGAAAACATACATAATAAAAGTTAAGCCTCTTACAGGCTTTGGAGACCAAATAAAAGGGGACACTCTTTTTGGTCATATCTGCTGGCAAATTAAGTATGACTCCGCAGTCTTGGGTAGATCACTTGAAGATTGTCTTAAGGATTATGACCAAAATCCATTTATCGTTATCTCCTCAGCCTATCCTGTTTATAAAAACACTGTATACTTGAAAAGGCCATCTTTACCTCTTAATATGCTATTTGATATGCCTGAGGAAGAAATTGTTGAAAGAAGAAAGGAGCTTAAGAGAAAAAATTATTTCCCCTATAGCCAGCCCCTTAAGCCACTCAAAAGGATAAATTATGAATCAATATCTTTCTTCAAAGAACAGGAGCAGACAAGATGTAGCATAAACAGAATAACAAACACGACAACAGAGCCACCCTTTGGTCCCTACACAGTAAGTAAAATTTTCTTTGATTGCCAATTAGCAATATTTGTAGGGTTGAGGGAAGATATTGAAGTTAACTCTTTCCTTGAAATTTTAGAACGTATTGGCAAACAGGGCTTTGGAAAAGATGCTACAGTAGGATATGGAAAATTTGAAATAGAGAACTTTGAAGAGACAGACCTTTTAAACAATTCAGGAAATCAAAATGCACTCTATACACTCTCTCCACTTTGTCCAACATATGAACAGACTGAAAAAATTTATTTTACACCCTTTGTAAGATTTGGAAGACATGGCGACATACTGGCAAAAAGTAAAAATCCCTTTAAAAATCCTGTCATATTTGCTGATGAAGGTGCAATCGTATTTCCAAAGGAAGGCATAAAAAATCCATACATTGGAAAAGCAGTAAGAGATATATCGAAGTCCCTTCCTGAAACTGTAACCCAAGGTTACAGCTTAGTCATAAAAGTGGAGGTATGAGATGATTTACAACATTAGACTTCACATTTTAAGCCCTGTTCACATTGGTTGTGACCAAAGCTATAGTCCTATTAATTTTGTAATAGATACTGACAAGAGTATTCTTACTGAATTTGACCTTTGGGACTTTATAAACTCGCTAAATGAGAAAGAATGGGATAAATTAAGGGAAATATCTGAAAACTCCTCCTCTATTTCTCTCGTTCATTTATACAGATTTTATGCTGAAAGAAAGGATAGAGTAAAGGGTAAAACAATCCCGATTCCAACAGAACTTGCTGAGAGATACAGACAAGTAAAACAGTTTAAAAATGAACAGGATATGCTCAAAGGCTTCAATGAATTTGAGATTCCAAAGACCTTCTATAATCTCTATTCCGGTCTTCCTATTATACCTGGAACGTCTATAAAAGGCTCCATAAGAACAGCATATGTGGAAGGATTGCTTAAAGAGAAGGGCGACATTAAAAATTATAGAGGACAGAGATATAACGAAATTGAAGAGGATCTTTTACGGGGAAAAATCAAAACTGACCCGTTTAAATTATTAAAAGTATCTGACTTTGAACCAGAAGACAAAATAGAAACAGAAATAATTTTTCAGCTGAATGTCAGAAAATTGAATAATATTTCAAGGGAAACCCTATCAGTTCCCATTGAAGTAATTCCTAAGAATAATGTTTTTAAGGGAACAATAAGCATAGAAAAGCCTTTGCCTCGTTCAGGTATTAAAAGAGAGCTTGAATTGATGGATATTTTAAGTAAAACGCATTATCACTATGCAGGTATTTTCACAAGAGAGATTGATTTGAAGAAAGTAAAGGGCTTTAGTTTACCAGAAATATCAAATTTCAAAGAAAATTTCAGAAAAAAGTATTTTCTTCTAAGAATTGGTAAGCATTCAGGTGCTGAAGCTGTAACATGGGAGGGACTAAGACAAATTAAAGTAAGAACAAGAGAGGGAAGGAGAACTATGGAATCTCCAACCACCATCTGGCTTGCCTCAAAGCAAAAAAAACCTTCTAATCTGACACAAACAATGCCCTTTGGCTGGACAGTATTAGAGGTCTTATAGATGATTATACAATATAAAACTATTGAATTCAGTATTAAGGCTCTGACAGATTTGAAACTTCCTGACTTTAAAGGCTCTACTTTTAGAGGTGGATTCGGACATGTTTTTAGAAAAATCACCTGTGTTCTTAAAAGGCTTGACTGCCTTGATTGCCCTTTAAAAGTTCATTGCATATACTCATATATCTTTGAAACACCCTCTCCTCATGGCACAAACATACTGAATATGAATAAATACGAAAGAATACCTCATCCCTTTATATTTGAACCTCCGGAGACGAGGAGAAAAATTTTTAATTCAGGAGAAATGCTAAATTTAAAAGTAATTGTTATTGGAAAAGCAATGGAGTTCGCATCTTACTTCGTATATACAATATCTGAGCTTGGAAAGACAGGAATTGGAAAAGGTAAGGGTAATTATGAAATTATAAATTTTACCATTAGTGATGAGAAATCTCTTAACCTAAATTTTTATGATTACAAGAAACCGATGCATCAACTGAAAATCAGGGCTATAACACCAATAAGAATAAAGTATAATCGCGACCTTGTGAGAGAACTTGAATTTCACATCTTAATTCGCTCTCTGTTGCGAAGGCTAAGTCTTATTTATTATTTTCATGTAAAGCCTGAAATTTTAATAGAAAAACCTAAGGAACTGATAGACCAAGCTGAAGATGTAAAAAAGGTTCAAGACAGAACATTTTGGATTGACTGGGAGAGATACTCATCAAGGCAGGACTTCAGAATGAAACTCGGTGGCGTTGTTGGCGAGATAACCTATGAAGGAGACATCTTTTCCTTTTTGCCTTATATCAAGGCAGGTGAGGTTTTACATGTAGGTAAGGGAACAAGCTTCGGATTGGGTAAATATGAAATTATTGAACTCAACAGTGGACAATAATAGAAAATTTTTGATTTTATTTAATAAATTATTGTTCTTTGACAAGGCTGGATTTTAAATCTAAAAAATTAGATTTTATCGGCATTTTTATGGTAAATACACATAAACACTTGGAAATGCTTGTTTTGAACCCTATAAAAATTCAAACAATA
>JAOAGB010000036.1 GCA_026415995.1 Thermodesulfovibrio sp.
CCTCTTTTACAAACTCTGAAGACTGAACAGCAATTGTGCCAAGGATTACTCTATCAATCCCTGAAGATAAAAGCAGTTCAATGTCTTCAAGCCTTCTTATGCCTCCTCCCACCTCTATTTGGCCCTTAAAAGCCTCTCTGATTTTTTTTATTGAGAGAAGATTTCTGATTTTACCTTCCTTTGCTCCATCAAGGTCTACCACATGAAGAACTTCTGCGCCCTCTTGATGCCACCTTAAAGCAGCTTCTTCAGGATTATCGTAATAAATGATTACTTCCTCAAATTTTCCCTGACGAAGTCTTACACATTTACCGTCTTTAAGGTCAATTGCTGGAATTATCTGCATTTTTTAGTATAACATAGATGAGATTCTTCGGATGCTTAAGCATCCTCAGAATGACTGAGAAGGTATGTCATAGTGGATGAGCTTGCAAAGGAATATGTGATTGATTTTTTTACAAAAAGACTTATTCATTTTAAAAACTCTCCTGAATCTGTAGGATGGACTCGTGCTGGGCAGAGACTTCGCTATGAGGAAGTTTTAAAATTAATAGAACCCTCTTGCAAGAGTTTACTTGATTTTGGCTGCGGAAAAGGTGATTTTTTAGGCTTTTTGAAAGAAAAAAAGATAAACTGTCAATACACTGGTATTGATATAAATCCATCTCTTATAGAATTAGCAAATAAAATTTATCCAGAAGCAGATTTTTATGTTAAGGATATTGAAAAGGAATCCTTAGAGAGAGATTTTGATTATACAATTTCAATAGGGGTATTTAATCTCTCAGTGCAAGGTGTAAAGACCTCTATGCAGAGATGTTTAGAGATACTCTTTAATCATACGAAGGAGAGAGTTATCTTTACTTGCCTTAACCAAAAAACAAAACTTAAAGACATATTTGTTACATATTTTACAACTGATGAGTTAGATAAAATAGCAAAAAATATAACAAAAAAATATCAAATCTTTGACAATCTCATAGAGGGTGATCTGTTTTTAATCTTAGAAAAAGATTAATACACGTCTATTCTCTTATTGAATAATAAAGCTTTAGTGAAATAAATCCGAATATTACAGGGGTAATCCATGGAGCTATAAAGGGTGGTAAAATTTTAGAATATCCCATAAACATAAAAAATGAATAAATTAACCAATAAATTATAGTTATTATTAGTCCAATGCCTACAGTTATTACTCCGCTTGAGCCTGAAACTCCTTTAATTCTTGAAATAATAAATGTGAATTTTTCATATGCCCCAAGGGGTAGAGATATTCCAAGAATCATCATAAAAAAAGTGACGAAATTATATGACAGTTTACCGCTTATATCAGTATCTATTTTAGGATTGTTTAAACCTACAGCTTTAAGTTCTTTTCTTTTCTTGATGAGCTCTCCCAGACTAAATTCCTCTATTTTTTTTATATCTTTAAAGGAAGCTATAGAAATTTTTACATTGACCGGATAGGACAAATTATCTAATTTTTCAATCTTACCCGTATTAAAATCATAAATTATTACATTTTTAAGAAGCCAAACTTTATCAGTAATGTCAGCCTCTTTACTGTCAATTCTTTTAACTAAAATATTATTTTCCATTAAATAAATCTTTATGTCATTACCTAATTCTTTATCTTGATAAAAAGAACCTATATTAACTATTGTTTCACCTTTCCCTTTTAGATAAATATCCCTTTTTAAGGAAACTTTTCTTTTCTCAGTGAGTTCTGAAATCATATTGTTTATTTTTTTTGTATATTCTGGCTGAATAAATTCTCCAAAAATAAAACCCAATAAAGAAACCACTATCCCAAGAAAGATAAAAGGTTTTAATGTTTGCCTTAATCTACCTCCAGCAACACTTAGAATAAGAAACTCTCTATTTCTTACTCCCATTGAAAAGATAAATAAGGAACTAATTAAAGTAACAAAAGGTATTAGATAGAAAACATAGCGAGGTATCATATAAATTACATATTTTATAAAGAAAATTGCAGGTGGTTTATATTGAACGAAATCATCTATCTTATCAACAAGTCCTATTACTGACAGTAGAAGGGACATGGAAATTATGAGCATTAAAAAGGTTTTAATAAAGTCTTTTATGTAATTTATGCATACTCTGTTAAAAATCATCTATTTTATATCCTTATCTTTTTATAAAAAACAAAAGCCATAAGCCCAAATATAAACATTGGTGAAAAGGCACCAAGTTCTGGAGAAATTTTACCTGCTTTAGCAAGATTAGCACCGTATATCATAAATATGTAATATAGAGTAAAAACACTAAGCCCAATAGTAATACCACCAAGTCTACCGCTTTTACCAATCAACAAACAGAGTGAAGGCGTCAAAAAAACACTTATTATACATAAAACAGGCAATATTATTCTCTTATAAAATTCTATCTTATAATCCGTTCTTCTTGTGATATCAGTTTGAAATTTATCAAAAAGTTCTAAGATTGAATATTCACTTATTTTTTTTGCAATTGGTTCAATATTAGGAGAGAGTTTAAAAATGTATTCTTTAAATTTAATCTCGTTCAAATTAATGCCTCTATTAAAATAGGCTTTACCGTCAATCAAGCTTAGAACTATATTTTCCTTTTCTTTCTTTATAATACCTTCTTTAGCAATAACAATTATTTTATCTTCCTTCCTTTCATCAAAAATTATCACTTCCTTAAGATGCTTGATATCTGGTTTTTCTTTAATAAAAATAGTTACTCCCTTAAATCCTTGATTAAAAATCCCTTCTTCAAGCCCTAAAGGAGCTCTCTCAGCAAGTAGTGATAAAATCTTTTCTCTAACAAGGCTTACGCCCTTTGGAGCAATATAAAAACTCATAAATGTAGTTAATATAAAAGCAATTAATCCTATATAGAGAACAGGCTTAAAAGTTCTTTTATAGGGCATTCCGCTAACCATTAATGTTAACATTTCATTGTCGGCAATAACTCTTCCATAAGTAAGTAACACACTTAAAAGCAAGGACATGGGGATTGTAAAAATGAGCAACTGTGGTTGAAGCATCACGATAAGAAGAAATAAATTGAGCAAATCAATTCCAACTGAGGCAAAAATCTTACTGAGCTTCAACAGCTTTTCAATTACTAAAATCGTGTTTAAAAAAGCTATGGAAAGAATTAAATTTTGGATAAGCTCACGGATAAGAGCTTTTTGGAAAGTAGTCATTAAAAAATACCTTTTTTTAAAATGTCATGAATATGTATTATTCCTTTGAGTGTGCCATGGGAATCTGGCACTACAAGACTTGTTATTGAATATTTTTGCATCCTTGACAGGGCAACAGCAGCCAGCTCTTCTGAATCAATAGTTTTAGGATTAGGCGTCATTATCTGTGAAGCTTTTAGCTCAAAAAGTTCTTTGCCCCATTTATGTACTCCTCTTCTTACATCTCCATCAGTAATTATGCCCAGAATTTTCCTTTTATCATCAACAATCACTACAACACCAAGCCTTTTTGATGATATTTCTAAAATAGCTTCAAGCATGACCGTATCGGGATATGCAATGGGAAGAGCATCACCTACGTGCATCAAGTCTTTTACCTTTGTAAGCATTTTTCGACCTAAGGAGCCTCCAGGGTGGAAAAAGGCAAAGTCTTCTTTTTTAAATCCATTTCTCATAATCAATGCCACAGCTAAGGCATCTCCCATGGCAAGCGTGGAAGTAGTGGATGCAGTTGGTATAAATCCAAAAGGACAGGCTTCCTCTTTTACTGAAACATCAAGAACAGCATCTGCCTGTTTAGCTAAGGTTGAATTAACATTGCCTGTGATAGCAATTATCTTTACATTGAAATATTTCAAAAATGGAATTAACCTGATAAGCTCTTCAGTCTCACCACTATTTGATATGGCAATAACAACATCTTCCTCTGTAACCATACCTAAATCTCCATGACTTGCTTCAGCAGGATGCATAAAAAAGGAGGGCGTACCTGTTGATGCTAAAGTGGCAGCTATTTTTCTACCGATGAGCCCAGACTTACCAATTCCAGTTACAACCACCTTTCCCTTTGAATTATGGATTATCTCAACAGCTTTAATGAAATGTTCATTTATTCTATCTTTTAACTGTTCTACAGACTCTGCTTCTATGGACAAAACCTTTTTGGCAATTTCAACTATATTTTCCATACCTAATATTTTACATAATTTTAGCTATATAATTCATTTTGAAAATTATTGAAAATTCAGATGGTTAGTAAAATGCGTTTTCTATATGTTCTATTTCTTTATCTTTTATTGCTATAACATCAAATCTCACAGGATAGTCTTTTCCAATCCTGCTAAGATAATAGAGAGCTAATTTTTTTAGCCTTTCCTGTTTTCTATGGTTTATTGCCTGAGCGGGTTCTCCAAAAATATCAGACATTCTTGTCTTCACTTCTACTATCACAATATAATTTTTATGTTTTGCAATTATATCTATCTCTCCAAAGGGAGTGCGAAAGTTTTTTTCAATAACTTTATAGCCTTTTTTTTGAAGGTATTCAGCAGCTAAACTTTCACCTTCCTTACCTAAGCTTATTTTTCCCATTTTGTCACATCAAGAGATTCTCCTGCAATTCTCTTAAAAAGTGCCGGAATCTGCTCTATCTCAGATATTTCTTTCTGACAAAGAATTTTTAGAAGTTCCCTTATAGAAGCAAAATCTTCCCACATTCCTTGAAGATGTTCACCTATCTTTGAGTACAGTTCTTCTCCCTTTTCATCCCAATCAATTAGTAAAACAACCTTTTCAAAACGATTAGAGATATTTTCAGAGAAATCATATATTGATTTGCCACTATGAAGTGTTATTATATGTCCATCAAAACCTATATCTTTTAATGCCTTTTTATCTTTTTTGCCTTCTACAATAATTGGCACAAGCTTATTGATCTCATAAAGATAATGTAGAAC
>JAOAGB010000080.1 GCA_026415995.1 Thermodesulfovibrio sp.
TTAGCTGGATCAATGACTTGTGCACGAGATAATTTTGCCTGAAGTTCTTGTATTCTTCCCTCAATAAAAGATTGCTTTTCCCTTGCTGCATGATATTCTGCATTTTCTGAAAGGTCTCCATGAGCGCGGGCTTCAGCAATGGCTTTTATTATTGCAGGTCTCTCTATTTTTATTAGCCTGTCCAGTTCTTCCTTGAGCTTTTCATAGCCTTCAGGAGTCATGGGAATTCTATCCATCAAGTAAGCCTCCTTCTTCAAAATTGAGTATATTATTTAATTTATCAGAAAAAATATATATACGTAAACAGTAATTATAAAACTTTCTATTTTTCAGTGGTAACCTATTGTTTACATTGGGTTATAATAAAAAGAATAAATTTTGAAGGAGGATGACAATGGATTGCAAAATTGACAGAAATAGAAAAATATGTACTTGCTCCTATGAACCTTGTGAGAAAAAGGGCATATGCTGTGAGTGTTTACATTATCATAGAAAAAGGGGAGAGCTTCCAGCTTGCTATTTTACGCCAGATATAGAGGCAACATACGATAGAAGTATTAAAAGATTCATTCAGATGCAGACAGGTAAGAAGTAATATCTTCCAGAGAAACATCGTCGGCATCTCTTATTTCTTTTGAAAGGTCTACCCTTGCTATTTTTATCCCTGCACGAGACGCATAGGTTCTTGATGTAAAAAGGGTAATGCATTTTTTTGAATATATTATTTTCCCTGCCATATATGGATCGTGGCCTCTAATAAAACAGTTTGAATTATTTGAATTAAGAAACTCTTTAAGTTGTTCTTCTGTAAATTTTGGTATTCCGTATCCCCTAAACATGGGTGAAATTTCAGCATCAGCCCATAGAATATCAATTATTAAATCTTCCCTTGATTTATCATTTACTTTTTGTCCATGCATAGGAAATCCAGCATGAGAGGCAATAATTCCATTTATTGTCTTTAACATTAGAGGCATTTCTCTGAAAAACTCTGTAGCAGAGTTATGGATTTTAACTCCATAACTTCCAAACATATTAACGAGGTTTTTGTTAAAGTCATAGGGATGAAAGAATACGGAGTAATGACTTTCGTGATTTCCTTTAAGGAGAAAAATTCTTTCGGGCAAATTAATTTTTAGGATACAAAGATAGGCAAGATTAAAAATTGAACCTTCTGGTTCAGGTTCTCTGTCAATATAATCTCCCAGAAAGATTAAGTATCTATCTGAATAGTTGATAAATTTTTCAGTAATATATTTGGTTACAGAAAAATCTCCGTGAGTATCTCCTATGAATACTGCTTCTCCTTTTTTTGCTGTTAAATTCAAAATGGGAGGTTCTTTACGGATAATTTCTGAGCCATATATAAAAATTTTTGAAAATTCCTCGGGTTCAAAGCTTTTCACTAAATCGGGATTATAGAGAACCTCCGAATGCATCTATTAACTCCCTGTGATTTCCATCTGAAGCTATTAATTTTAAAAAAGACCTGGCTTCAGGAGATTCTATGGATCTTAAGGCGTTGACAATGGCAATTTTTACAGCCAAGCTCTTTTCAGTTTTAAATGCTTCCGTAAGGTATTTTACTGACTCCAACATTTTTATTCTTCCTAAGGATTTTGCTGTTGCCTCTCTTACTAAAACTTCAGGGTCCTTTAAGCCCTCTTTAAGAACTTCCAAAAGTCTTCTTGCAGGAGGGAAATCACCGAGTGATTCGGCAACATAAGACTTAAGAGAGGGGCATTCGTGATGGAAAAAGTGGTCCTGAAACATTACAAGAAGTGCTTCTTGAGCCTGAGGTGTTTTAAGATAGCCAAGCATTCTAATTGCTCTGATTCTGTATCGCCAGTCATATCCTCTTGCATCTGCTAATTCTACTACAGCTTTGAATTTTTCAGGTGACTTAAATTTTTCAAAAAAAACAGGATTGGAAATTTTTTCCTGCCAATTAGGAACATCGAGTTCTTTAAGAAGGTCATCCATGCTGTAGGCATATAAGTTGGTGGAAATAAGCAATAAGGGAATGAAAAGAAGAATTAAAAAATTTTTCACCACATACCTCCATGTAGATTTTATTTATGAGTATTTTACACCTGCTATTTTTTATAATAAAACTATGCAGTGGAAAAAGGAAAGAAAAGAAATCATAAGGTTTGCTAAGAAAATTTATAAAAAAGGATTGGTATCTGGAATAAGCGGAAATCTTAGCTTAAGAGTAGAGGGAAAATATTTTTTAATCACCCCGAAATCTAAGTGTTATGAAAGACTGCAAATGGAGGATTTAGTGCTTTTAGACATGGAAGGTAAAATCATAGAGGGACAAAAGGAACCTTCTTCAGAAAAGAATCTTCATATTGAAATATACAAAAAAAGGGAAGATATAGGCGCGATTATTCATACTCATTCATCTTTTACCTGTGTTCTTGCTGCTCTTGAGATGTCTTTACCTATGATTCTTGATGAACAGAAAGAAATATTAGGTGGTGAAATAAAAGTTGCTAAGTATGCTCCTGCAGGCTCAGAAGAACTTGCTCAGGAGACTATAAAAGCTCTTGGAGAGAATAAAGCTGTAATCCTTGCTAAGCATGGTGCAGTGGCCTTAGGAAAAAATATGAAGGAAGCCTATTTAGTTTGTAATCTGCTTGAAAGATTTAGCAAAATTTATTTTTACATAAAGCTATTAAGTAAATAGCTATAATCGATTTTCAAGATAATTGACTACATAATCTCGCACAGCATCTTCTAAGGACATGGTTGATAAAATATAGCCAGCTGATTTAATTTTTCCCATTTCTGCTTTTGTATAATATTGATATTTACCTCTAATTTCCTCAGGCATCTCAATATATTCAATTTTGGGTTTGAGTCTTAAGGCAGAAAATACTGCATGGGCAAGATCATTCCATGAACGTGGTATACCTGTTCCCACATTAAAAATACCGTTTATCTCAGGCTTTTCTAAAAAGAATAGAGTCATATCAACAGCATCTTTTATGTATATAAAATCTCTCAGTTGCTCGCCATCTTTATAGTTCGCATTGTAAGACTTAAACAACCTAATTTTTCCATCTTTTTTAATCTGTTCATAGGCTTTAAGCACCATACTTCTCATATCACCCTTATGCCATTCTCTTGGTCCATAAACATTAAAATATTTTAGTCCCACAATTTTATCAAGAATTCCCTTTTTCAATGCCCAAAAATCAAATATCTGCTTTGAATATCCATAGGCGTTCAATGGTCTTAACTGTGGGATAATGGAGTGGTCATCAGAAAACCCTTGTGAGCCATCTCCATAGGTAGCTGCTGAGGATGCATAAATGAACCTAATGTTTTGTTCTAATGCCCACTTTGCAAGCTCTTTTGTATATTCATAATTGTTTTCCATCAAAAAATCTACATCTTTCTCTGTTGTGCTACTTCTTGCTCCAAGATGGATGATTGCCTTTACTAAATTATTAAATTTCCCCTTTTTTATATCTTCAATAAACCGATTTTTATGAAAGTAGTCTTCAAAGCTTAGATCAATAAGATTTTTCCATTTTTCTGAGGAGGCAAGATTATCTACAATAAAAATTTTTTCCTCTCCCAGCTCATTGAGTCTTTTTACAACATTGGCACCAATAAAACCAGCTCCTCCTGTGACGACTATGTATTCCATTTACTCCTCCTAATTTCTAAACTTTATTGCTTATTTTAGCCCATCCTTCTTGCCAGTTCAATCCACGGATAATTTTGAAGAATTTTTACATTTCCATTTAGTCTACCTGAATTAATAAATTCTATTCTTTCCTCAGTATCAAAAACTCCATAAAAAGGTGTAGTTTCATAAAGAGCCTTACCGAGATAGTTATTTGAAGGTTTCAAAACATCATGAATTCTTGTATAATAGGGATCCTCACCTTCTTCACAGGGATGCCCAAAAACATTAAACTGTCTACAGGCTAATGGTCTCACCTGATATATTGAACAAACCTTGTTTATTAAAAAAGGACAGCTTTCACCCTTTTTATGTTTTATTAAAGCTTTTTTTATTTCAGAACGAAGTGGTTCTCTAACTTTTTCCATAACATACCAATAAATTCCTACAATTTCAATGGGATATATGGGAATATCTCGATGGGTTTTACAGCAGTTACTGCAACCACGTCTGCATGCAAGTTTTTTGCCTGCTTTTTCACTTTTTTCTATGTCTTTTGAGACCCCTTCATCCATAATTGCATAGGAATTAAGAAGTAATGAAAGCCAACTGTGTTTTTTTTCGTCTTCAAGAAAGGAAAGTCTAAATTTATTCCTTTTCAATTCTTATCTTTTTTGCTCCCTTAAGAGTTTTAAGCACTGAAGGATTATCAATGAGTTTTCCAACAACATTGACCTCGCTGGCAGGCACAGGGTCATCTCCAGTACTTATAGGAGTTTTACCAAAGAATATAGCCAAAGCATCACCGGGAGGCCAATAACCTATATCACCAGCTTTAACACGAGTAGTGGCGGTTTTATCAGTAGGCATATTTATTCCAATGGTAAAATAAAATTCATCACCCCATTCATTTATGTGGCTTTCTATGGGAAGGGAATGATAAATTTTCTTGGCACATTCTGTATCAAAAAGTTCTGCTTTGATTTCCTTGTCTTTAATTATTATTTTTATTCTATTAGGCATTTTTGGCTTTTTCTTTTTGTTTATAAATCAAAAGAGGAGAAGCCTTTTTCTCAACAACTTCTTCATTTATTATGCATTCGCTTATTCCCTTTTCCGATGGAATAATATACATTACATCAAGCATTATATCTTCAAGGATACTTCTAAGAGCACGGGCACCTGTTTTTCTTTCAATAGCCTTCTTAGCAATAGCCTTTAAAGCATTGTCGGTAAAGGTGAGTTTTACACCATCAATACTGAATAATTTCTGATACTGTTTTATGAGAGCATTTTTAGGCTTTGTAAGGATTTCCACTAAGGATTCCTCATTTAACTCGCCAAGAGTTGCCACTACAGGGAATCTTCCCACAAACTCTGGAATCATACCATATTTTATTAGGTCTTCAGGTTCTACATTGGCTAATATATTTTCCTCATCCATCTTTGCTGTTTCAGAGAGGAAACCTATGGTTCTTTTACCGATTCTCTTTTTTATAATTTCTTCAAGTCCAACAAAGGCACCACCACATATGAAAAGTATGTTTGTTGTATCAATTTGAATGTATTCTTGATGGGGATGTTTTCTTCCTCCCTGAGGTGGTATATTTGCTATTGTGCCTTCCACAATTTTCAAAAGTGCCTGTTGAACACCCTCACCTGAGACATCACGGGTAATGGAAGGGCTATCTGCCTTTCTACTGATTTTATCAATTTCATCTATGTAGATTATTCCAATCTGAGCACGCTGTATGTCAAAATTGGCATTCTGAAGAAGTTTTAGCAGTATGTTTTCCACATCCTCTCCCACATATCCTGCCTCAGTAAGAGTGGTTGCATCGGCGATGGCAAAGGGAACATCAAGAAATTTCGCAAGTGTTTGGGCTAAAAGAGTTTTCCCTGTTCCTGTAGGACCTATTAGCATTATATTACTCTTTTGTATTTCATCGGATTGGGTTCCTTTAAAAATCCTCTTGTAGTGATTGTAAACTGCAACGGAGAGAATTTTTTTTGCCCGTTCCTGTCCAATAACATAGTCATTAAGAAATCTATGAATTTCCTGAGGTGTGGGAAGTTCAGTTTTTATGCCTTCAAAGGAAGAAAGCCTTTCTTCTTCCAGAATTTCATTGCAAAGAGAAACACATTCATCACAGATGTAAACACCGTTTCCAGCAATTAACTTTTTTACTTCTTTCTGTGATTTACCACAAAAAGAGCATTTTAAATTTTCCTCATGCTTCTTAGCCATTTATCACCTACTTTTGTTTTATGGATGAGATGACTTCATCCACTATCCCATATTCCTTTGCCTCTTGAGCAGACATGAAGAAATCTCTCTCAGTGTCTCTCTGTATTTTTTCAATGGGCTGTCCCGTATGGTTTGAAAGAATCTGATTAAGAAGTTCTTTCATTTTAAGTATCTCTCTTGCGTGTATCTCCACATCTGTTGCTTGTCCATAAAATCCACCTATTGGTTGATGAATCATCACTCTTGAATGGGGAAGAGCAAATCTTTTACCTTTAGTGCCAGCTGCAAGAAGTACACATGCCATTGAAGATGCTTGTCCTATACAGTATGTGGCAATGTCAGGTTTTACATACTGCATAGTATCATATATGGCAAGACCACTTGATACCATGCCTCCTGGTGAATTTATATAAATATGTATATCTTTTTCAGGGTCTTCTGTCTGAAGGAAAAGCAACTGTGCGATCACCACATTAGCAATCTGATCATTAATCTCTGTGCCGATAAAGATAATTCTGTCTTTGAGAAGCCTTGAATATATATCGTAAACTCTCTCTGTTCTTCCTGTCTGTTCTATTACTATTGGAACAATACTCACTGTCCTTCCTCCTGTTTTGGTTCTTCCTTTTCTTTAGATTTATTAATTTTTGCTTTTTGTAGAAGAATATCAAAAACTTTCTTTTCAAAAACACTGTTACGTAAAGCTTCAAGAGAACCATCCCTTGACATGTAATACTGAACAACACCTTGTGGCGTAATACTATATTTTCTTGATATATTAATTATTTCTTTTTTTAAATCCTCCTCTGAGACAGCTATACCTTCCTTTTCGCCAATAAGCTCAATTAGCAGATAGGATTTTACATTTCTTTTTGCATTCTCTGAAATTTTATCCATGTGTTGTGTTATATCAAGTCCCATTCTTTCATATTCTTCTGCCATTCTTTTTATTTCCATCTCAACAAGTCCCTCTGGAAGTTCAAAATCATGAGTATCGAGTAATTTTTTTAAAATCTCGACTATTTGTTTCTGTTCTGCCTGCTCTTTTTTAGCTTTCTCAAGGCTTTCTTTGACATATTTTTTCAGCTTATCCATGTCCTCAAAGCCAAGCTCTCCAGGTAGTTCATCATAGGGAATGTCTTTTCTTCTTTTGACTTCCTTCAAATCAATATGAAAGCTGACTTTTTTACCTGCAAAATCAGCTATGGAGTTTTCTGGAAAATCTATTGTTACGCTGAAGCTTTCACCTTTTCTTTTACCTTCTAAAGCTTTTGAAAATTCTGCAGGAAATGGACCCGCACCTATTTTGTAGACATAATCTTTTGCTTCTTTTTCTATATCTGTTTTATAATCTATTACTACAAGGTCTTCAGTTTGAGCAGGTTCATCAGTTGGTTCATATACACCCCTTTCCTTTGAAAGCCGCTGTAAAACTTCTTCAACTTCTTCATCTTTTACTTCCGTAGAGACATCTTCTATTTCTATGTCTTCATAATTCAAATTTTCCACTTCTGGACGCGTTTCCACTATTAGTTCAAAAGAAAGAGGCTCATTTCTTTTTATATCAATGGCGTCTTCAGCCATTGGTGGAAGCACAGGTTTTAATTTGGCTTCCTTTATGGCATTATCATAGGATTTAGAGACAAGCTTTTCTAAGACCTCTGATTCAGCGTCCTTTCCAAATTTTTTTTCAATTATTGAGAGAGGTGCTTTTCCTGGTCTGAATCCTGGAATTTTTGCTTTTTTTTGAATTTCTCTCAATGCCTTTTGGATTTCTTCTTCCACTACCTCTGCCGGTATCTCAATTTTCAATCTCTTTTTGGTTGCCGATATTTCTTCAACTGACTTTAACACATTCCCTCCTTAAAAATGGATATTTATCAAATTTAAGTTTAAAAGTCATAGAAGCTTTTTGTCAATTAAATATGGCTTTTCTACTTGACAT
>JAOAGB010000050.1 GCA_026415995.1 Thermodesulfovibrio sp.
ACCTTTTATACTCTATGCAGCGGAAAATAAATTTTTTGTAGACAGAGTAGTTGCTGTAGTAAACAGAGAGGTAATTACATGGAGTGAACTTTATAAATATATGGAGTTTATTTCAAGAGATGAAGTTAAAGATATGAATCCAGATGAGAAATTTAAATATTTCAAGAAAAAAGAAGAAGAATTTCTTGAAAGGCTTATTGATACAAGGTTACAAATGGAGGAGGCTGAAAGATTCGGAATTTTTGTTTCTGATAGTGAAATAGATTTAGCTATTAATGACATCAAAAAGAAATACGGACTTACTGACGAAGCATTTAATGAAAACCTTAAAAAAGAAGGTATGACAGTAAGTGATTACAAAAAAATGATGAAAGAGCAAATACTTATAGGAAGAGCTGTAAATTCCTTTGTAAGAAGCAAAATCATAATTCCTGATGCGGAAATTAATAGTTATATTTCTTCCCACCCTGAACTATCCTGTGATGAAGAAGGCTATTATGTAAGCCAAATATTTATCAGAATGAGAGAGAAACAGGATGAAATGAAGGAAAAGGTAAATGAAGTACTGAAAAGATTGATTCAGGGAGATTCCTTTAGCAAAGTCGCCTCTCAGCTCAGCGAAGATGCCTCTGCAAAAACAGGTGGTTCAATTGGTCTTCTTAAAAAAACTGAAATCTCATCAGAACTTATAAATCTTTTCTCAAAGATGAATATAGGTCAAATAAGTGAGCCGATGATAACAGGAAGTGGAATATATATATTTAAACTTGATGGATTATGTTTCAAAAAGGGCTCTGAATCACTTAAAAACTATGTCAGAACTCTTATTGAGGAAGAGAAGTTCAAAAAAGAGTATAAACTCTGGGTAAGAAGCTTACGTCAGAGAGCATATGTAGAAATTATGGATTAAAAAATGCTTGAAAGACTCCAAAAAATACTTTCTGACTTCGGAATTGCTTCAAGGAGACATGCTGAAGAATTAATAAAAGAAGGGCGCGTAACTGTAAACGGACAAATTGCTATCTTAGGACAAAAGGCAGACCCTGAAAAAGATTATATAAAAGTAGATGGAAAACTTCTAATTAAGCCTGAACCAAAAGTTTACTATGCCTTTTATAAGCCAAGAAATGTCATTACGTCTTTGTTAGACCCTCAAGGAAGAATGACGGTCAAAGACTTTTTAAAGGGAATAAAATTCCGAGTTTATCCTGTTGGAAGACTTGATTTTGATTCTGAAGGTTTGCTTTTACTTACGAATGATGGAGACCTTGCGTATCATGTGATGCATCCGAGTTCTGAGATAGAAAAAACTTATATGGTTAAAATTGAAGGGATTATGGAAATAGATAAACTGGAAAAATTAAGAAAGGGAATAAAGATTGACGGAAAACTCGCAGTCCCAGTAAGTGTTAACATAATTAAAACTCTTAAAGCTAATTCTTGGATAAGAATAACACTTCATGAAGGAAGAAAACGCCAGATTCGTAAAATGCTTGAGCGTATTGGTCATCCTGTTATAAGACTTATTAGAATAGCAATTGACGGTGTTAGATTAGGAGAACTAAAACCAGGTCAAATTAGACCTCTTACTAAGGAGGAAATAGAAGAATTAAAGAGCAAAATAAAGCCTCATCGCCCAAATAAAAATAAATAGGAGGTTATTATGAAAGTCATGGGCAAATTTTTTTTAATTTTTTTAATTCTTTTAGCAACTACAACGCTCATCTCCACAAATTCCTACAGTAAAGAACCTTACAAAATTGGTGCTATTTTTTCAGTAACAGGACCTGCTTCTTTTCTTGGTGAACCTGAAAAAAATACTGTCCTTATGCTTGTTGAACAGATTAACAAAGCTGGGGGAATTAATGGACGTCCGCTTGAGGTAATAATTGAGGACTCGAAAAGTGATGAAACCCAGGCAGTCCTTGCAGCAAAAAAACTTCTTGAGAAAGATAAGGTTTTAGCAATAATAGGTCCTTCCACAACAGGAGAATCAATGGCTTTAGTACCGATAATGACTCAAGCACAAACTCCTCTTATTTCTGCTGCTGCAGGAGCAAATATAACCCAACCAGTAAAAGAGAGATACTGGATTTTTAAAACAGCACAGTATGACACAAGCGCTGTTGAAGCAATTTATAATTATATGAAAAAACAAGGCATTAAAAAAGTTGGAATAATAACAATTACAACAGGATTTGGTGATGCTGGCAGAAAGGCACTTATTGAAATGGCTCCAAAATTTGGAATATCAATAGTTGCCGATGAAAGATACGGACCAAAAGACACAGACATGACTACTCAACTTACAAAAATCAAAGCTGCAGGTGCGCAAGCAGTAATTAACTGGTCTGTAGGACCCGGACAGGTAATTGTAACAAAGAACTGGCATGCTCTCAAAATGGGAATCCCACTTTATCAGAGTCACGGATGGGGAAGCAAGAAAAATCTTGAACTTGCTGGAAAAGCTGCAGAAGGGGTAATAGCACCCCTCGGAAGACTCGTTGTATGGGATAAACTCCCCGATAAACATCCTCAGAAAGCTCTTTTGAAAAAATATGTAACCGACTATGAAGCAAGATATAAAAGTGAGCCTGGCACCTTTGGTGGTCATGCATATGATGCCTTGATGATGGTAGTGGAGGCATTAAAAAATGTTGGTCCAGATAAGAAAAAAATAAGAGATTATATTGAAACTAAAATTAAGAAATGGCCTGGCACAGGAGGAATTTTCAATATGTCTCCAACTGACCATTGCGGGCTTGATGCCTCAGCTTTTGAAATGGTAATAGTTAAAAATGGAGATTGGGAGATATTAAAATAACAGATGACCTTGCTTCTACAGTTTCTATTCTCAGGATTAACAACAGGCACTGTTTATGCTCTTGTTGGGATAGGGTTTAATATCGTCTATAACTCCACCTCCATAATCAATCTCGCTCAAGGAGAGTTTGTGGTTATAGGTGGACTTATGATGTGGTTTTTTCTTGAGGGTATGCAACTTCCTTTTGCGGTTTCCCTCTCTTTAACTTTACTCACTGCAGCGGTTGTTGGACTTCTAATGGAGAGGCTTACAATTAAGCCTCTCCTTAAAAAAGGTGATCTCCTTCTAATGATTATGGTTACCATAGCCATATCTATTTTAATAAGAGGAATTCTCATGTTTAAATTCGGTAAAGACCCTTATACATATCCACCTTTTACAGAAGGAGAACCTATAAATTTTTATGGTGCGGTTATTACTCAACAAACCCTATGGGTTATTGGTATCACAGCCCTTTGTATAGTTTTACTTTATCTATTTTTCAATAAAACTATGACAGGTAGGGCAATGAGAGCATGCTCTCTTGATGTGAAAGCTGCACGTCTTATGGGAATAAATGTATCAAACATTGTCATGCTTTCTTTTATAATTAGTGCAATCATTGGAGCAATTGGAGGAATAGCTATAACACCCATATCTCTTATGGAGTATGATAAAGGAGCAATGCTTTCGGTAAAAGGATTTTGTGCAGCAATTATGGGTGGACTCGGACGTAGTAGAGGAGCAGTAGCAGGTGGTTTTACTCTTGGAATTCTTGAATCTTTAACAGCTGGTTATATACATTCAGGCTTTAAAGATGCTGTGGCACTTCTTATTATGCTTTTTATACTTTTTGTAAAACCTGCTGGGATTTTTGGAAAAGCTGAAATAGTAAGATTAAGAAAGTTTTAGTATGACAAAAGGTAATGCAATAGCTGTTTTATTATTGGGAATTTTAGTAATTTTATTTCCACAGCTTACTACAGACAATTATATACTAACAATCGCAATTTTCATAGGAATTAATGCTCTTGTTGCAATAGGCCTAACTATACTTATGGGATATGCAGGGCAGATATCCTTAGGGCAGGCAGGTTTCTATGGAATAGGTGCCTATATATCTGCCATCCTAAGCTTATATCTTGGATTACCTGTTTTACTCAGTATGATTATTGCCATTGCTATTGCTTCAATTACTGCTGTTGTGCTTGCAATACCGTCTTTGAGACTAAAGGGACATTATCTTGCTGTAGCCACCCTTGGATTTGGTGAGATTATCCACATTATTCTTCATGAATGGGGACCAGGCGGACCTTCAGGTTTTGGGGATATTCCGCCATTAAGCATTTTTGGTTATATATTACATTCAACATTAGAATACTTCTATCTCATTTGGCTATGTATTATAGTAATAATGATTTTCTCGCTAAATCTTATTAACTCAATGACAGGAAAGGCATTGAGAGCTATACATGACAGCGAAATTGCATCATTAACTCTTGGAATTAACATTACAAAGCTTAAAATAAAAGTTTTTGTCCTGAGCGCCGTTTACGCAGCACTTGCTGGAGCTTTATATGCCCATTATGTTACTTTTCTAAGTCCCAGCGGTTTTTCTCTCTTTTATTCGGTTCTTGTGCTTATGATGGTAGTAATTGGAGGAATATCAAATATATGGGGAGGAATTGCAGGAGCTCTCATTATTACTATACTGCCTGAAGTGCTCAGAGGATTTAAGGAATTTGATATTCTTGTGTATGGAATGATTTTAACCCTTTCCCTTTTATTTATGAGAAAAGGTATTGTTCCTCTGATAATTGAAACTTACAAAAGATGGATATCAAAATGATACTTGATATAAAAAATGTATCGAAAAATTTTGGTGGTATCAAGGCACTTAAGAATATTAATTTTTCAGTAAAAAAAGGCTCAATTCACGCTCTTATTGGTCCTAATGGTGCTGGGAAAACAACACTTATGAATATAATAAGTGGAATTGAAAAAATGGATAGTGGAGATATTTACTTCAAGGGCTTTTCTATTAAGGATAAACCTCCCTATAAAAGAGCAGAGATGGGATTAGCGAGAACTTTTCAGAATCTTGAACTTTTTGGAAATCTTACAGTACTTGAGAATGTTATTGTGGGGATGTATTTAAAAAATCAGAGAGGATTTTTAAGTTCTGGCATCATGTTACGAGGAATAAATAGGGAAATAGTTGATAAAAGCCTATCTATTCTTGAATATATAAAACTCTCCCATAGACAAAAGGAGATTGCAAAAAATCTTCCTGTAGGAGAACAAAGATTGTTAGAAGTTGGAAGAGCATTGGCTACAGAGCCAGAGTTAATTTTGCTCGATGAACCTGCTGCAGGGCTTAATATGAGAGAGACTAAAAACCTCAGTCAGCTTATTCAGAAAATAAGAGATGAAAAAGGCATCACCATACTCATTGTTGAACATGACATGGAGCTGGTTATGGGAATAAGTGATCTAATTACCGTGCTTAATTTTGGTGAGGTAATAGCAGAGGGAGAACCTCTTATGATACAAAAAAATCCACATGTCATCTCAGCCTATCTTGGTGAGGATTAGTATATGCTAAAAATAAAAAATTTAGATGTCTATTATGGCAAGCTTTATACTTTAAAGAAAGTATCACTTCACATAAAAAGGGGAGAAATAGTTACCCTAATAGGAAGCAATGGAGCAGGGAAAACAACCCTTTTAAATACCGTATCAGGACTTATAAAGCCTGCTTCTGGCAATATAGTGTTTGAAGACAAAGAAATATCCAAGGAAACCCCTGAAAAGATTGTAAAAATAGGTATTTCTCAGGTGCCTGAAGGAAGATTGATTTTTAAGACCCTAACAGTAGAGGAAAATCTACTTTTAGGTGCTTACAGTCAATACTCACTAAAGAAAAAAAAGCAAATTCAGGAAGATATGGGCGGAGTTTACAATCTCTTTCCAAAACTTAAGGAAAGAAAAAATCAACTTGCAGGAACTCTTTCAGGAGGAGAACAACAGATGCTTGCCATTGGACGAGCCCTTATGGCAAAGCCAAAATTACTTCTTCTTGATGAACCAAGTATGGGGCTTGCTCCTACTATTATAAAGGAAGTTTTTGAACATATTGTTGAATTAAGGCAATTATATGGACTAACAGTACTTCTTGTTGAACAAAATGCTAAAAGTGCTCTTAAAATAGCAGATAGAGGCTATGTTCTTGAGACAGGAAGAGTAATTCTTGAAGGAACTGCCGAGGATCTATTACTAAATAAAGATGTTCAGAGAGCCTATCTTGGAAGAGATTTAGACGCAGAAGAAAGAATTTAAAGGAGGTTTCCTATGATATGGGATAAAGAAAAAGAGTGTATAGAAAGGGAAGAACTTGCCCAGCTTCAGCTGGAAAAGCTTCAGTCAACCATTCACAGAGTTTATAGAAACGTTCCTTTTTATCGTAGAATTTTTGACAAGTATGGTATAGACCCTGATAGTTTCGGAAGTATTGAAGATATAAACAAAATTCCATTTACAACAAAAAACGATTTAAGAGAGAATTATCCTTACGGACTTTTTGCTGTTCCTCTAAGAGAAGTTGTAAGAATTCATACATCTTCTGGTACGACGGGAATGCCAATTGTTGTTGGCTATACTAAAAATGATCTAAAAATATGGACAGAGCTTGTGGCAAGAGTTTTATCAGCAGGTGGAATAACAAAGGATGATGTAATTCAAATAGCCTTTAACTATGGACTTTTCACTGGTGCCTTTGGTTTCCATTATGGAGCAGAAAAGATAGGAGCCTCTGTTATTCCTGTCTCCATTGAAAATCCTAAAAAACAGATAAAGATACTTCAAGATTATAGAACAACGGCAATTATCTCAACACCTTCCTATGCTCTTCTTATAGCAAATACTTTGATAGAAATGGATATCAATCCTAACTCCCTCTCTTTAAGGTTTGGACTTTTTGGTGCAGAACCATGGTCAGAAAGAATGCGGCAGGAGATTGAAGAAAAACTTAAGATTACAGCCACAGACAACTATGGCTTAAGTGAGATCATGGGACCTGGTGTAGCAGGTGAATGTCTTGAAAAAAAGGGATTACATATTCAAGAAGACCACTTCTTCTTTGAGATAATAGACCCTCAAACCCTTGAACCTGTGAAAGAAGGAGAAACGGGAGAACTTGTAATAACAACACTATCAAAAGAAGCGTTCCCTGTATTGAGGTTTAGAACCGGGGATCTTACAAGATTTCTACCCGGAGAATGCCCCTGCGGAAGAACCTTTAGAAGAATAGATAGAATCATGGGAAGAACTGACGACATGATTATTATAAGAGGCATGAAAATATTTCCCTCTCAAATTGAAGCAATACTATATGAAATAGAAGGCAAACAGCCCAATTATCAGATAATACTCGAAAGACATTCAGGTGCTGACCATATGAATATTCTACTTGAAATGTCTGAAGATATTTTCTCCGATGTTATGAGAGAACAAACTCAGCTTTTAAATACAATAAAAGAGAGAATCGCCTCAGAATTTGGACTATCTGTTAATGTAAAACTTGTAGAGAAACATTCAATTGAAAAAATTGGGGAGAAAATAAAACGAGTTATCGATAAGAGATAATACCTTTATTCAACCTCAAAAATAAAATCCATCTCTACAGGAGCATCAAGAGGCAAACTACAAACTCCTACAGCTACTCTGCAGTGTCTTCCACTTTCTCCAAAAATCCTTATTATAAGTTCAGAGGCAGGATTAAGAACCTTAGGTTGCTCTATAAATTCTTCTGAAGATGCAATATATCCTGTTATCTTTACACATCTTTTAACTTTGTCAAGACTGCCAATATAGTCTTTTACAACTGCCAATGCATTAAGGACAGTCTGTATCGCATCTTCACTCGCCTCTTGAATAGATATCTCTTTACCGACCTTGCCTTTTCTCAAAATCTTTCCTTCTCTGAAAGGAAGAATTCCACTCAAAAAAAGAAGATTACCGACTCTTACAGCAGGAACATAAGCTCCTACTGGTTTTATAGCCTCTGGAATTTTAATACCAAGTTGTTTTATTTTTTCGTCAACCATACTTTTAATATAACACACAAGCAACTTTTTAATACTTAAGATTTAACGCTTTAGTTTAAATTGATTTTTTTTTAATAAATAAATATAATTTAGAAAGAAGTAAAGTGTTTTACAAAATCTTATGATTTATTAGAAGTAATAAAAATGATTAAACTTTTGATAAAAATAAAATGTAAACTTTTAGGTGAAGTCCTTTCCAAACATCTTGAAAATGTTGAAGATATAAAAATTATAAAAAATCCTAACGAGCAAGAGATAATACCAGATGTAATTATTACCGATTTAAACGAATTAACAGAAGATTTAGTAAAAGCATATTCAAAATCAAAAATTTTTCTTCTTGATTTAGGTAATAAAAAAGAAGAAATTTTATTTTATCTTGTTAAATATAAATTAAGAGGAATTTTTTCATATGATTCCGATATAAATCAATTCATAAAGGCTTTGAGAGTAGTTAGTCAAGGACAAATTTGGATAAGCAATACCTTAGTGCAATCTTTAATAGAAAAAGATATTTCAGATGCGAGCAAAATAGGAAAGATTAAACTTACTGAAAAAGAAAGGGAAATTATACAATTAGTCTGCGAAGGTTTCTATAATAAAGAAATAGCCCAAAAAATATATGTTAGTGAGCAGACAGTAAAGGCTCATCTCCATAAAATTTTCCAAAAATTAAACGTAAAGAACAGGTCTCAACTTATCAAACTATATATTTACAACAATCGTTAGATTAAACTGTCAAATCTTTAGTTTTAATCTTTAGTTATTCAAAAATACCCATTAAGTGAATTGTTTAATGTTCATGAATCATTTATTCTTGAGTTAAGAACAAGCTCAGCACAGGGCAGCAAAAAATAATTAAATGAAAGGAGGTGAAAAAAATGACAAAGTTTACAAAAATTCTCTTAGCATTAGTTTTAGTCCTTACCGTTCCAGCAATTTCAATGGCTATGTGTCAGGGTAGCAATTGTGTATTTAAATGCGGTGGTGACGGATATTATGGATGCACTATAGCAAATATTGAACAGGAAGGTGCATTTAATAAGGCTGAGATTAAACAATATGAGGGATGTAAATCCAGCAATCTTGCTACCATTGAACAAGCAGGGCTTGGGAACAAAGCATCTATTACCCAGGCATTTGGCTCTAAATTTAATGAAGCAAGTATCGTGCAGGAAGGTGCATTTAACAAGGCTGATATTGATCAGTACGGCATGAAAAACGATGCCTTTATCACACAGGAAGGCACTTGTAACAAAGCTGATATTAATCAGTATAGCTTTAAAAACTGGGCAACCATTACACAGGAAGGTTTGGGTAATTCCGCAGTAATTAATCAAGGCAAATGGGGAGGCTCAGCTTATGTTGCCAATATATCTCAATCTGGTTGGGCTAATTCAGCAGTTATAACTCAGAAATAAGTTAAAAGAGTCAATTCCTGTGCTGGGTTTTTTTGGGGCGGACAAAATCCGCCCCCTTTAATGAAAAGTAGGAGGCTGAGATGAAAACAAGAGAAATTTTGGCAACTATACTTATCTTGATTATTCCAAACTTAGCTATGGCTTTTGACTGCGGATACATAGGATATAAAGGATGTGCAATAGCTGAGATAAAACAAATTGGTTTTTCCAATAATGCAAAAATAGATACTGCTGGTTTAAATAAAACCTCAATATGGCAAGAAGGGATTGCAAACCAAGCAAATATTACACAAACTTTTGCTATTTTTGGTAATAATGCAGAGCTTTCACAAACTGGAAATTATAATTTCACTTATCAGCATCAGATGGGCATAAATAATTATGCCTATTCTGAACAAACTGGATCATTAAACTCAACAGTTCAAGAACAAAAGGGACAAGGAAATATTGCAAAGGCTAAACAATTCGGTATTGGAAATGAAGCAGTACAACTCCAGCTTAGCTCTTTTAATTCAGCCTCTGTTCTTCAAATTGGATTCTACAATAAGACCTATCAAATTCAGGGAATTGGAACAATGGGAAATAAAAGTAACTTAATTCAAATGGGTTTCGGTGTAATAACAATTGTAGTACAGTAATAAAGTGAAAGAGTTAATTAATGAAAAAATATTTATTGCCATTAATAATCTGCATTTTTTCTCCCTTTATTTCAGAGGGAAAAGATCAAGCTTATGAAGCATGGCTTCATAAGGAAATAATTAATTCCCAACTAAAAATAACTGCCTGCTGTAAAAATAATACTTCAGAAAAAGCTAACATCATATTGAGAATCACAGCAGAAAAAAGAGGAAAAGCTGGTACAAGCAAAACAATTCAATCAAGTGGAGTAATCTTGAATGCAGATGAACAAAAATGCCTTTCTAAAATTGTTTTTAACTTATATTCAGGTGATGAATATAAAGTAATTCTTGAAGCCTATAAGGATAATCAAATAATAGCAAAAGATTCTATATTAAAAGGAAATCAAAATGAATAGGCTGTCTAAAAAAACATTTACAATCATATTGTTTTTAATTTGTAATTTTACATGGTCTTATGCTCAAGTAGAAGGATTAATAATAGATAAAACAAAGACAAAAATTGGTAGAGACTTTTATGAATTATTCTACATTGCTTTAGAACCAACTATAGGGATAGATACAAAGTTTGATGTAATAGTTGATGAATTCGTAGATCCTCAGTTTGGAAGTAGAATATCTGTTTCCATTAATGAAAATGTAATCTATCAAAACTTTGTAAGTTCAAGATTGGATGATATAGAAGAAAAAGTTAAGGAAGCAGTAGAAGTAGTAAATTACTTTATATTCAACTGGAAAGAATATGAAAAATATCTTGAAGAAGAAGGAAAAATAAGATAAAAGAGGAGGTTCAAAATGAAAAAGGCAGTTATTTTCACAGTGTTGATTGGGCTTTTAAGTTTAGCTTTTATGCCTGGCTTGGCAAAAAGCAGTGAGTTAATATTTCAGTTTACAAATCCCTCTTTTGGAGGAAACCCTCTTAATGGTAGCTTTCTATTACAGCAAGCACAAGCACAAAACAAATTTAGAGAAAAAACTCCTGAAACATCTCTTCTCGAACAGTTAAATCCCATGTATCAGGCTCAGTTTTTAAGTAAAATACTTGAAGATGCTTATGAAAATGGTGGCACAAATATACAACCCGGAGAATATATTATCGGAGGATTAATTATTAATGTAACCAAGGAGCCAGGAAAACTTACTTTGCTGGTAACAGACCCTGCGACAGGTCAGCGAACCACTTATCAAGTTCCTATACCATAATAAAAGGAGGAAAAAATTATGGGACTCTTAAAAAAATTTAAATTTCTTGTTATTTTTATTATTCCTGTCCTTTTTTTAGGCTGTGTAGCACTAACACCTGAGATAGTTTCACAAAGAGCCATAAGCGGACCTGAATATATAACATCTATTCATAAGGATTTGGTATCTTTGCCCAAGCCTGAAAATCCCATTCCAGTAGCAGTATATAAGTTTAGAGATCAGACAGGACAATATAAAGCACCAGGAAATGCTACAAATTTCTCAACTGCTGTCACTCAAGGTGCCACCTCAATTTTAATCAAAGCCCTTGAAGATAGTGGTTGGTTTGTACCAGTTGAAAGAGAAGGTTTGGCCAATCTTCTTCAAGAAAGAAAAATTATACTTCAAATGAGAGACCTCTATCTAACAGAGGAACAGAAAAAAAGCTTTGAACCCTTACCACCTCTTCTTTACGCAGGAATTTTATTTGAAGGAGGAATTATAGGTTATGACTCTAATGTAACCACAGGAGGAATTGGAGCAAAATATTTTGGAGCAGGAGGTTCTGCAGAATACAGAGTTGATAAAGTAACCATATACTTACGAGCAGTGTCTGTAAAAAATGGTGCTGTCCTAAAAACTGTTCAGACTTCAAAAACAGTATTGTCTCAAATGTTATCCTTAGGAATATTCAGATTTGTAAGACTTAATAGATTGCTTGAAGCAGAAACAGGTATTGCAGCTAATGAACCTGTAGAGATGGCTGTACAGGAAGCAATTGAAAAAGCTGTATACGATATGATTATAGAGGGCGTTAAATTGGGAATATGGAAAGCAAAGGATCAGAAAGAGTTTGAAAAATGGTTAACAAAATATGAAAGTGAACTTAAAGGCAAGGATAATCTCTCACCTGATAAAGTTTCAGAATGGCCTAAAATGAAAGATTCAACTGATGTTGGCAAAAAGTTCTTTAAGTATTAATATGTTTTAGAGGCACTGAAAGGCTTAGAAGCTTGCCTTATCAGTGCCTTTATCAATAAATCTATCTTTTATATCTTAAATCAACTTTATTAATTAAACAGTTTATTGGTTTTCAATAAACTCTCTATCCTCACAATAAAATTCTAATCACTATAGATAAAATCTATTATAATTTTTTCTATTGAAAATTTTATCTATAATTTATATAATTTAATATAAATTAAAAAAAGGGGGTGAGATTATAATGCCTGAAGAATTAAAAGTTGGTTGTGCAAGGCCTACAGGTGGAGTTGTAGGAGAAGAACCAACAAAAGAGGAATCCACCGAGGAAGTTTCAACAAAAGAAAAGGAGGTGAAAGCAATGATTAAAGTTGGCAGAAAAGCACCAGATTTTATAGCACCTGCCTATTACAAAGGTAAATTTGTAAATGTTAAGCTTTCCGAATATCTTGGAAAATGGGTTTTATTATGTTTTTATCCTGGAGATTTTACATTTGTTTGAGCCACAGAACTTTCGGCAGTTGCCGAAAAATACAATGAATTCAAAAAACTCGGAGTTGAAGTCTTATCAATGAGTATAGATAGCATTTTCGTTCATAAAATGTGGAATGACTACGAGCTAAGCAAAATGGTTAAAGGCGGAATACCATTCCCAATGTTGTCTGATGCAGGAGGAAGGGTAGGAACAATATACGGAGTTTATGATGAAGATGCAGGAGTTGAGACAAGAGGAAGATTTATTATAGACCCTGATGGAGTTATACAGGGCTATGAGGTTCTAACACCTCCTGTAGGAAGAAATGTGCTTGAAACAATTAGACAAATACAGGCATTCCAACATGTAAGAAAAAGTAAAGGCACTGAAGCAACACCATCAGGTTGGAAGCCCGGTAAAGCCACTTTAAAACCTGGTCCAAATCTTGTAGGAAAAGTTTGGGAAGTCTGGAAAACCGAACAAGCCTTTGATTAGTTTAGTAAGGGCTTTTTGTTCTTAAATTTTTATTCTGAAAGGGTTAAGCCCTGAAGAATTTGTAAGTGCACTGGAAGGAAATAGATTCTTAAATTCGATCATAATGACTGAAAGGGGATACTAAAATAGGTATCCCCTTTTTAGGCTTTTATTTTCTGCCAAAAACTTTTCTCAATAACTCTGTTACCCTTGCTGCAGGGTCAGTTCTAATCTTTTTCTCCTCTTGAGCTATCATATAGAATAATCCATCTAATGCTTTAGTGGTCACATAATGGTCAAGGTCAAACGATTCTAATCCAGAAAATGGAATAGCTGAAATATATTTCTCTGTCATATTTTTATAAGCCCTTGTAGTTCCAACATCATTCATGCTTTTAGAAATTATTGGCTTAAAGGATTCGTAAAGTTTATCAAAGGTTTTTGATTTGAAATATTCTGTTGCCGCTGTATCTCCTCCATTAAGGATTTTTAAAGCATCTTCTATTGTCATCTCCCTTATAGCATTAATAAAAATATCCTTAGCCTTAGGTGCTGCCTTTTCCGCTGCTCGATTCATACTTAGAATAAATTCATCCACCTCTTTCTGATAGCCTATTTTGCTCAATATGTTTGCTATATTCTGAATGTTTTTAGGTAATAGAATCTTAATTAATTCATTTTTAAAATATCCATCAACTTTAGAAACCGACAATATAGCATTATTTGTTCCAATTGATAGAGCTTCTTTTAGCCCGGCAATTGTCGTTTCAGAATCTCTATCAGATTGCTGGGGAATTTGAACTCCCCTAAAAAAATCTTCTAAAAAACTAGCGCCCGCTGTGTTTGCAAAGACAAAAGTGCAAACAATTAAAATTAGTATCTTTTTCATGATAAGCTCCTTTTTATTAGTTTAATTTCATTATACCATTTTTAAAATCCTTCCACTTTTTTATGATATAATCATAAAAAATAAAAAGAGGCTATATGAAAGTTGTAACATCTGAGGAAATGTCTAAAATCGACAGTTTAACCATTGAAAAATATGGAATACCCTCTCTTGTGCTCATGGAAAGAGCTGCACTGTCAGTAAGTAAACATTTAATTGATTTGGGTTTAAATAAACTGATTATTTTAGCAGGACCGGGCAATAATGGTGGAGATGGCATTGCTATAGGAAGAATATTAAAAAATAAAAATATTGATACTAAAATTTATCAACTCTTTTCTGATGATAAATTATCCAATGAATGTAAACTCCAAATAAATATAGCAGAAAAATTCAAAATACCAATTTTTAAAAGATATCCTACAAAAAAAGAACTATCAGAAGCAGACATTATTTTAGATGCCATTTTCGGAACAGGATTGAAAAGAAAAATAGAAGGAGAGCTTGAAAAATTAGTAAAATTAATAAATTCTCTTAAAAAACTCGTCGTTGCTGTTGATATTCCATCTGGTATTTCCTCTGATACTGGAGAAATTTTAGGATGTGCCATTAAAGCGAATATCACAATAACTTTTGGACTTCCAAAAAGAGGACATTTTCTTTTTCCAGGAAGAGATTACACAGGAAAACTCTTTATTGAAGACATAGGTTTTCCAAGAGACCTTACAGAATCTGAAGAATTAAAAGTATCCCTTATTAATAGAGAATTTGTATGTTCTTTAATCCCTGCAAGACCTTTTTATTCTCATAAGGGCACCTATGGACATGTTTTAGTAATTGCGGGTTCCCTTGGTAAAACAGGTGCTGCTTTAATGACTGCTAAAGCCTGTTTAAGAACCGGTTCAGGACTTGTAACAATGGCTATCCCAGAATCTCTTAATTTAGTTTTTCAAAGTCAAGTTCTTGAAGAAATGCTTATTTCTCTTCCTTGTAATAGCCACACTTTGTCAAAAGAGTCAATACCAGAAATATTAAAATTTATAAATGAAAAAGCAGATGTGGTAGCCTTTGGCCCTGGAGTTGGAATCAATGAAGATACAGAAGAAATCTTAAAAAGTATTCTAAAGGATTCTTCATGCCCTGTTATCATTGATGCAGATGGTATAACACTATTAAGTAGAAATAGAGAGTTACTCTCTAAAGCCAAAATTAAAACAATAATTACTCCACATCCCGGAGAATTAAGTAGACTGATAAAGATTTCCGTAAAGGAAATTGAAAAACAAAGAATAGAAATAGCCCAAAAGGTTGCTAAGGAATTAAAGACAGTAGTTGTTCTTAAAGGTGTACCTACGGTTATAGCCGATCACAATGAGATAACTTTTATCAATTCAACAGGTAATCCTGGAATGGCAACAGGAGGTGCTGGAGATGTTTTGACAGGTATTATTGCCTCATTAATTGGGCAGGGGCTCTCTCCTTTAAATGCAGCTGTGCTTGGTGTATATTTACATGGAATGGCTGGTGACATAGGCTCCATATATAAAGGCTGTCATGGACTGATAGCAAGAGATATAATAGATAATATACCTAATGCTATCAAATCACTCACTGATGAAATCTATAGAAAGTATTGAAAATCCAATAATAAAACAAATTCTTAAGATAAAAAAAGAGTCAAAAGATAAAATTTTTATTGAGGGATTAAATTTAGTCAAAACTGCATTAGATAGAACTCTCAAACAGGATAATATAAGCTTGTATACAGTTGAAAAAATTCTCGTTACTGAAAGTTTTTTGCAGAAAGAAGATTTCTTAAAAATAAAATTAAATGAAATAATCGTAATTTCAGAAAAAATTGCAAAAAAAATTTCTGACACCAACACACCACAGGGTATTTTTGCAATAGTTTCCTATGAAAGATTAAATCTTTCTCGAATATGCTTATATAAAACTAAAACTGTTGTAATATTAGATAAAATTCAAGACCCTGGAAATCTTGGTACAATCATTAGAACTTCTGAAGCATTAGGTGCAGAAATAATAATTATCACTCCAGGAACGTGCAATCCTTTTTCACCAAAAGTTCTAAGGGCATCAGCAGGAAGCATTTTTTATATACCAGTGATAAAAGCAGCCATATCTGAAATTGAAAATTTTATAAAAAAACAAGGATTGAAGCTTTTAATCACTGACCTTAAAGCTGAAAAGCTCATATTTGAACTTAATCTTTCTCATCCTTTAGCTATTGTTTTTGGCAATGAAGCCCATGGTGTAAGCGAGGATTTCAAAAGACTGCCTCATATAGGCTTTCGAATACCTCATATGGGAAGAACAGAAAGTCTAAATGTGGCAATGAGTGCATCAATTATTCTCTATGAAGTTTTAAAAAGTAAGATGAAGGGTTTTACTCAAACATTGATATGATATCTATATCTATTGTTTAAATAAAGGTTGTTTTTGATCATATTTTTTGATATAATTTTTAAAAATGCAAACTTTTTCTTTAATACCTTATGCTGAGCCTATTCCTGCACCAGTAGAAATTCTTGTTCTGTTTGAACAGCTATTTTTTCTTATCCATATAATTTTAATAAATTTAATTCTTGGGCTTGGATTAATTTTGCTATATAAATGGAACAGAGAAACAAATTTTTTTCTTAATAATAAATTAATTGCAAAAAAAATACCCATACTCTTTGCTATAGGAATAAATATGGCTATTCCAGCTTTGCTTTTTCTCCAAGTCACTTTCGGGCATCTTTTCTATACAAGCTCTATACTCATGGGAACTTTTTGGATATTAATAATACCTTTCTTAATTTTGGCTTATTATAGTTCCTATGTGCATTATAAAAAATTTGATATTTCTCCAATTGCAAAATATGCTCTTTCTTTAATGATTATTATGGTTTTCTACATTGCTTTTATGCTTGTGAACAATCTTTCAATGATGGAACTTCCTGAAAAATGGAATGCCTATTTTACAAATAGAGATGGGACAATACTTCTTTGGGGTCTCCCAAGTCTTTATCCAAGATATCTACATTTTATAGTTGCATCAGTAGCAGTGGGAGGAATCTTCTATTCTCTGTATTTTAGTAAAAAAGACCAAACTAAAAAACAAGAGGGCTTAAGAATCTTTGCCTATGCTACTATGGTTCAAATTTTAGTAGGCATCTGGTTCCTTATAAGTCTTCCTAAGGATATAATGCTTAAATTTATGGGAGGCGAAACTATCGCTACAGCTATTTTGCTTCTTGGCATCTTTGCCGCAATTGTGTCTCTGATTTTTGCATTAAGAACCAACATAAAAATTAGCTTACTTTTCTTGATTCTTACGTTAATAAGTATGGTTATAAATAGATATAACTTAAGAATATTCCACCTTGAAGACAATTTCAGACTCTCTCAGTTAAATCTTGTACCACAATGGGATGTTTTTACCATATTCATAATTATTCTACTCTTAGGTATTGCTGTAATTATTTACATGCTTAAAATTTCCTTTAACAAAACAAATGAGGTTAAGAAATGAATTATCCTGTTTGGGAACTTTATTATCTTAACTCTGGCACTTTGATAGCAATAATTGCGGTACTTCATGTTTTTATCTCACATTTTGCAGTGGGTGGAGGTATATTCCTATGGCTTACTGACCTTAAAAGTGTAAAGGAAAATAATATAGCATTAAGACAATATGTACGTAAACATATATGGTTTTTCCTGCTTCTTACAATGGTCTTTGGTGGAGTTTCTGGGGTTGGAATCTGGTTTATCATTGCTCTTTCAAGTCCATGGGCTACCTCTGTGCTTATTCACACCTTTGTTTTTGGGTGGGCAATTGAATGGGTCTTTTTCATTGTTGAGATTGTGGCTTTACTGATATATCATTATAAATTTGAAACTCTTTCAGATAGTAATAGACTTAAAATCGCCTTCATATATGCCCTTGCTGCATGGTTAAGTCTTTTCATCATTAACGGCATTATTACTTTCATGCTCACACCTGGAGAATGGCTAAAAACAGCAAACTTCTGGGATGGATTCTTTAATCCAACCCATTTACCAGGTCTTGTCTTTAGAACCGCAATATGCATTATGTTTGCAGGGCTCTTTGGATTTGTAACAGCTGTCTTTTACGAAGATAATAATCTTAGACATAATCTTTTAAAATATTGTGCAAAATGGCTTTATATCCCAATTCCCTTCCTAATTATTTCAGGTTATTGGTATTTCTATTCTGTGCCTGAAAATGTTAGACTCACAAATTTCATACTCAACAAACAAACAATAAATGCAGTCAACATATTTACAGTAGCCTCTGTGATGCTTTATCTATTAGCACTGATTTTAGTTTTTAAAACATCAAGGCTATTACAACAAATAGCAGTATTTATTCTTATATTAGTTGGACTTTCATGGATTGGAGGTTTTGAATACATAAGAGAGTATGCAAGAAAACCCTTTGTAATATATGGGTATATGTATTCTCCTTCCATTCTAATGTCAGATGAAGAAAGACTTAACAGAGAAGGCTTTCTAAAACATGCAAAATGGACTCAGGTTAAAGAAATTACTGAACACAATAAACTGCAAGCTGGTAAAGAACTTTTCAATAATCAGTGCCTAAGCTGTCACACAATAGGTGGAGTTAAAAATGATATAGTGGAAAAAACTAAGGGACTTACCTATTTGGGAGTTATTTCTCAGCTTTATGGACAAGGTAAAATTCTTGACTATATGCCGAAATTTATAGGCAGCGAAAAGGAAATGGAAGCTTTAGCATCTTTTATTATAAGTCTTCAGAATAAAAAAGAAGAAAAATTAGCTGATTTTTATCCAAAAGAAGAGATAGTTGAAATTCCTCAATTTAATTCTCAAAAAGATGAGTATGTGCTTCTTGCTTGGAGCACTTTGGGTGAAAAATGCATAACAGATGCGGATAAATGGTTTTCTTTCCTCTATCCTGGAAGTTCCTTTCAAGCAATTCTTATAAAAAGAGGCAAAAAACCCGAGATCATCACAGAGGGAATTGAAATTCAGTATGAAGTGCAAAAGGGATATGAAAATCCTTCAAAACACTCAGAATTCTGGAAGTATTCTCAGGCTCTTAAGGGTAAAAAATTAGCTGAAAATATAGGAATTACTGGAAAGGGTACTAAAGGAGTGTTTGAGTATGACAGTAAGAGTAGTCTATTTTCCGTAGAAGGAGTTCCTTTATTGCCATACAGAGATGATGGAATATTTAATCCCTATCCCTTGGTAGAGGCAAAAGCAATAAAGAAAAACACAGGAAAGATATTACAGTCTACTCGATTTGTTGCTCCTGTATCTACAGAGCTCAGATGTTTTGTATGTCATGGTGGAAAACCTAAATGGAATGGAATTTCTGGTATTTCAGACGAAACAGCAATAAATATCCTTACTATACATGACAGAAATCATGGAACAAGGCTTCTTGAATCTGCCCTGAAAGGAACCCCTCAGATGTGTCAAAAATGTCATGAAGACTTTATAGTGAAATCTGAAGGAATAAAGGGACATAACAGTTTTTCAGCATCCATGCATGGGTGGCATGCCAATTATATACCATGGAAAGATGAAAGAGCCTGTAATCTCTGTCATCCAAATGATGCAAAAGGCAATACAAGATGTAATAGAGATATTCATGCTAAATTAGGAATTGGATGTACCCAATGTCATGGAAAACTGGATGACCACGCAGCTTCAGTGCTTCTTTCTCAAAAAGGAACAAGAACAGCTGAAAATTTACTAAAAAATTTAAAACCTGAAACCCCTTTTGCACAAATAAATCCAAGGAAACCTTGGATACAACAACCTGACTGTCTTAATTGCCACAAAGGATTTCAAAAGCCTGAAACAAATATAAGGAGTTTCAACA
>JAOAGB010000089.1 GCA_026415995.1 Thermodesulfovibrio sp.
AGAGGTTTATCTAATCCATAAAGCTTTTTTAGTGCTTCAATAGCCTCAGGAGAGGCTTTAGGAGATAATTCCTCCTGAAAAGAGGCAGGTGAGCCCGGAGCGAGATTTATTACTATAAAACATATAAGAGTAATACCAATAAGAATGGGAATCATAAGAAAAAATCTTTTCAATAAATAAGAAAACATAAATAAAATTTTACAACAAAACGAGCTTTTAATAAAAATAAAGTATGATTTTAATTCTTAATCGTTCCGTCTATATCTATAACTTTTTCCTCAAATAGTATTTTTTTCTTTGCTCTTTTCATTGACTCTTGCACTATCCAGCTTAGTCCACCACAGCATGGGACAGTCATTCTTAATACTAAAACTGATTTAACATTATTCAATTTAAAAATTTCTGTTAGCTTTTCTAAATATAAATTTACGTCATCAAGCTTAGGGCAAGCAATTAACAACTTCCTATCTTTTAATATATTTTCATGAAATTCTTTATATGAAAAAGCCGTGCAATCTGCTGCAATAACAATGTCTGAGTCTTTTAAAAAAGGGGCATTTATTGAAACGAGTCTTAATTGTATAGGCCAATTGTTAAGTTTATGATTTTTAGCAGAAGCTAAACATTCACATGGAGGCGGTTCTAATTTTTTTAATAACTGCAAATGATGTTTTGTAACCTCCTCATTAAAGGGTTTTGCTTCTCTCTCAACAATTGTAATTGCTCCTTTTGGACAACTTCCAAGACAAGCACCTAAGCCATCACAAAAAATTTCATTTATTAATTTAGCTTTACCATTAACTATCTTTATTGCTCCTTCAGCACAAGCGTTAACACAAATTCCACAGCCATCACATTTTTCTTCGTCAATATAAATTATTGGTCTTATAGGCATATTTTTACCTCCTTAGATGTATTATTTGATTTAAGTATAAAAAGAAATTTTGATAAAAAATTATGATTTAAATCATAGAATTATTAAATTTCGTATAATCTTCTCATCTCTTCAGTATATTCTCTATCTTTTTCATAAATGAAAAGAGGAGGTTCAACTTTTAAAGATATCCTACCTCCTTTTACTGCTTCAATAAGGACCATTTTAGCTTCTGTAGATATATTTGAATGAACAAATCTGAGACGTTTTACCTCAAGGTTATACCTACTCATTATTCTGATGATATCAATCAATCGCTCAGGGAGATGAATCATGCAAAGTCTTCCTCTATGCCTTAAAATTTTTTGGGCAATTTTGGCTATGTCTTTTACCGAAAGACTAAGTTCATGTCTGGCAAGAGCTTTTTCTTCCTTAGGGCTAATTTTACCTGTCCCGGGTCTTCTAAAGGGAGGATTCGTTACTAAAAGATCAAATCCTTTTTCTTCAAATACTTTTGCATCCATACAATAAACTTTAACTCTGCTTTCAAGATTATTTAATAAAATGTTATTCTTTGCCATCTCAACAAGTTCTTGCTGAATTTCAACCATCGTTATTTCACTGTAAGGATATTTTTTGGCAAGAATAATTCCTATTATTCCTGTTCCAGCACCTATATCTACAGCTTTATTTAATCTTTTTAAATTTACAAAGTGGGCTAATATAATTGCATCAACACTAAAACGGTAGCCTTCGGTTGGTTGGTATATTTTTAAATTACCAATTGAGTCTATAGTAAAACGTTGCACTTTATAGGCTTTTTAAAGTTCTTAATTTAACTAACTCTTCTTGGTATCCATAAATGTGTGCACCGGAAGAATAGGCATACATAGGTCCATTAACAAGTCCTGTTTCAGAACAAACATATTGTTTAAGCAGTTCTATGCCTCCAAGATTAGTTGGAAATCCTGCCCATAAATCCCAAGATCTGAAATACACAGTTATAGTCAATTTAAGATCATTTCCTGAAGGAATTACCTTAAAATCAATGAGTCTTAAACATGGTGGATCAAGCTTCCCATCATTGCCATAACAAACATCTAAGTCAATAGGTGTCCCAACTTCTATAACAGCTTGATTAGTCAACGGAGACTTTCTGAGAAGTTCTATCACCCTGTCTAATTGAGTTCCGCCATTTGGCATAGGATGATGAATCCTTGAAGAGTATCTATAAGTTTCATTCTCGCTTAGTTCAGGATTCATCAGATAATCTACAAAATAATTCTCTATGTATTCCATTGTAGTAGGTGAAGGTATGCAAAGGTGTGGTGGTATCTGAGGAACAATATCCTGCCATGGTTTTTCTATATAAACAGCTATCCCAGGATACTGAAACCTGTATTGTTCATTTTCAAAAGAACCATGCTGTATTTTTTGAATATATCCATTTTCTAAGACATTATAAATCAACTGAAACCAGGCGTCTGATATGGTAATTGCATTAATACATAACGGTCTAAAATTTATCATTAATAATCTCTTTTTCATCATAAAGCAGTATCTTATGAACTGATATATTTGCTCCCCTAAGTTTTCTTATGACAGCATTTGTAACTTTCTCTTGAGGAACAAGTTCTTCAACCATCTGCTTAGATGTAGTGTTCATTTTAAAAATTGTTATTAAACCTACAGCTGAAACAAGCATTAGCCAGAAAAGAGAACCCAGAGAAAACAAAAAGAACTTTTGTTTTATGGAAAGATTGCCAAAGCTCAGATATTTTAAAAATTTTTTAAATATTTCATTCATCTGTTTATATTTCAGGCTAATCTATATTATCGTCCAAAAATTTGATAAATATAAACTATCTTAAAACAATTTTGCAATAGCTTTAACTATTTATAAGCTCTTAAATGAAAAACTTTCCAAAAGAGATAAATCACAATTTTTATCAAATTAGAATTATTGGCGGGTAACTAATATTCAAAAAATATTGAAAAATAAAGTGGAGGTGAAGGGATTCGAACCCACGACCTCCTGCGTGCAAAGGAAGTTCCATATTAAGAATTGTCTTGTATGTTTGATTTGTCAATGTGAAAATTTGTAAAAATACCCCCTTTTGGTCACATTTTAATCACAGTTTTGTGAATTGTGACAAAGTTTTATTATGGTCTAATACTATAGGAGGAGATTTTTTGAATTAAAAATCTCATTTTTACAATAACTTATGTATTCAAATATGAAATTGAGTTTTTTAATAGATTAAGACAGAAGAATGCTCAAGGGGATTGCCCAGAGTTTCTCTCTAAGTCTTACTACATTGTAACCATTATATGCAATTATGCCTGCTATGCAGTTTGGCGATGAATTCATAAAAGCCTTTAATCCAGAAAGGTCTTTTTCTTCCCATTTCTCTGCTGCCTTTACCTCAATAGCAATGCAACTGTTTTCAGCTTCAATGATAAAGTCTACCTCATGTCTTCCCTGAATATGCCAAAAATATAGATTAGCATCCGACCATCTTGAATCAATGATAGAAAAAAGATTTTGGGCAACATAGGTTTCAAAAAGTGCACCTCTTAAAGGTTCTCTATCAAGAGAGCTTACTCCTGCAAGATAACAGGCTAATCCTGAATCACTCACATATATTTTTGGAGATTTAATTAGTCTTGTAGCCTTACTCCTTAAATAGGGATGGATTCTTCTTATGATAAAAGATGCCTCAAGCAATGATAGATATCTTGATGTAGTAGAAACATTAAGTTTGGCATCTCTGGCAAGTTCGCTTAAACTTAGGATATTCCCAGTTCTCAAAGCAACAAGTGAAAGTAAATGCCTAAATGATATTAAATTCACTATCTGGCTAAACTGCCTTATGTCCCTTTCAAGATATGTCTGTTCATAACCCTTAAACCATAATATTCTGTCTGAAAGACCGAGTGCAACAGGTGGTAAACCACCTTTTATTATATCTTGATCTCTTATTATTTTGGATAGAGTTGAACTATCAGCTTTCCCTGTTTTAAAAAATTTTAGCAAAAAAGGTTCTTCTTCTGTTTTAAGCAATATTTCTCTCAATGACATTGGAGACATGTTAAAATAAACTGCTCTGCCTGCAAGGGACTCACTAAGGCTTCTAAGCAATGCAAAGTTTGCAGAGCCTGAAAGCAAAAATCTTCCGTTAATTCTCTCTTTGTCAACAATCTTTTTAATTACAGAAAAAATCTCAGGACACTTCTGGGCTTCATCAATTGTAAGGATTTCACTTTGAGTAAGAAAGGCTTCGGGTTCTCTCTTTGCAGCTTCAAGATAGGAAAACTCATCAAAGCTAAAATATGTACGTTCCTTAAGAAATGGTTCATTAAGCAAGAAAGTGCTTTTACCAGCCTGTCTCATGCCTGTAATCACTACAACAGGCATCTCTTTTAAAGCTAAATAAACAGTATTCTTAAGCTCTCTTGGAATATATGTCATAATTTTTCATATTATAATGTCATTTTGACAATATGTCAA
>JAOAGB010000096.1 GCA_026415995.1 Thermodesulfovibrio sp.
TGGAAAGAACAATTAAAAATTTTCAATTTTACCTTTCCTATGAATGGATTTCTGCATGGAAGGTTAACTTTTCCATAGGATTTGATCATATTAATGCACCCTTTGTGCTTCTTACAACTTTTATAACCGTGGTAGCTATAGCATTATCAATTAAAGTTATAAAAGATAAAATCTCTTCCTACATGGCGCTTATTCTTCTTCTTTCTTTTTCAGTGAATGCATTCTTTATGTCTATAAATTTATTACAATTTTTCTTTTTCTATGAAGCTATGCTTATTCCTTCGTTTCTGTTAATTCAGAGATGGGGAGGTAAGAATTCCTCTCAGGCAGCAATGAAATTTTTGCTATATACTTTTGGTTTCAGTATTTTTCTTTTTATTGCCATATTAGCTGTCTATTTCTATGGAGGTGGATTTGATTTTGAAAGTCTTGCAAATCTAAGGCTAAATACTCAGGGTAAGCTTTTAGTTCTGTTTGGTTTTATATTGGCTTTCTTTGTAAAAATTCCCATTATTCCTCTTCATGGCTGGCTAAGGGAAGCTTACTATGAATCTCCTATGCCAGTCACTATCTTTATGTCTGCAGTGCTTGGGAAGATGGGAATATATGGAATTCTTAGAATAATACCCTATTTTGGAGATATTATTCCCATTATTAGCCAATGGATTATAGGACTATGTTTAATATCTTTTGTTTATTCTGCCTTCCTTGCTTTAAGTGTAAAGGATATAAAAGTTATGTTTGCCTATATGAGCTTAAGTCATGTAGGTATAATCACAGCAGGAGTATTCACCGGTAACATAAATGGATATCAAGGTGCACTGCTACAAAGTATAAATCACGGGATTCTATCTGCTGGATTATTTTACATTGCTGAACTACTATATAGACACACAGGCAGTTTTGACTCTGAAAAATTTGGTGCTCTCTCTAAGAAAATTCCTGCAATTAGTTTTTTCACCTTTGTCTTAATAATGGCAATGGGTGGTTTTCCCGGGCTTAATTATTTCAATGGAGAGCTGTTGCTTCTTAGTGGAATATTCAGGGAAAATATTTTGCTTGGATTTTTCAGCCTCTTAGGTGTTGCTATTGGAGTTATCTATCTTTCATGGTTCTTTTATAGAGTTTTTCTAAGAAAACCAGCTGGAGAACTCTCATTTTATGTAAAAGATGCAATTTCATGGGAAAGCATCTTACTTGCTTTATTTTTCCTGATATCCATTTATTTTGGTTTAGCTCCGGATTTTATTCTTTCTGGAGTTAAGGAAATAATTCTTTTTGGAGGCAGAGGATGAGTCAATATTACCTTTTATTACCCGAGATAGTTTTGCTTACCTTAGGTATTCTATCTTTCTGCTATGGTTTTATAAAAAGAGTTTCTTTACATACATGGGCACTTGGATTTATTAGCATTACCGTTTCCTTAATAGTTGCTTTACTTAGTTTTACCTATGAAGAATTTTCAACAGGACTTATAAAGATTAATATTTATACCCAGATTCTGAGACTGTTAATTTATTTGGCAGGACTATTTATTCTTGCTCTTTCCTATGAGGAATTTAAAAAAGGTTTCAAAAATTTAGAAGAGTATGTTTTTCTCTTGACAGTAGCTATATTTGGCATGAATATAATGATTTTTGCCAATGATTTACTTTTGCTTTATCTTGCTCTTGAGACTTTTTCTCTTTCTTTATATATTCTCGCTGCATTTTATAGAGATGACAAACTTAGCATAGAGGCAGGATTAAAATATTTTATTCTTGGTACAGTATCCTCAATAATTTTACTCTCTTCCATTGTTTTCTTCTATGCTATAACAGGTAGTACATCCTATGATTCTTTTAAATTAATTAAAACAGAAGAATTTACCTCTCTTTTAGCTTTGGTTTTCCTTATATCAGCCTTTGCCTTTAAGCTTTCACTTGCTCCCTTTCATGCATGGGCTCCTGATGTATATCAAGGCGCACCAACGCCAGTGACAGCTTTTTTCTCCACTGCTCCAAAGGTGGCAGTTTTCTCTGCAGCAATGAATATTGTATTGTCCTTTTCCAATGAGGAAACTTTTAAAGGTTTTATTGTCATACTTTCGGTTCTTTCAATGTTAGTAGGAAATGTACTTGCCCTGAGACAGCATAACCTAAAGCGAATGCTTGCCTATTCTTCAATTGCCCATGCAGGATATATGTTTATGGCTTTACTTCTTCCTGAAAATAGAATTATTTCAACGCTTCTTCCCTATCTAATTGTTTATGTATTTATGAATATAGGTGCCTTTGCTTTTATTTTATCTATAAGGGAAGGTGAAAAAATAGTGAGCTACCACGGAGTTGGTAAAATCAATCCCTTGCTTG
>JAOAGB010000027.1 GCA_026415995.1 Thermodesulfovibrio sp.
TCCGCTACCTTCAGAGACATATCCCTCTGTATCAAGCAAAACCGCTTCGTCAAATCCACAAGATATAGCTTCCATTTTTGCAAGCTGACTATTAACATAGTAACCTGCCACTTTTCCTCTTGACATATTGGAGTTAACATGATTTCTTATAAAAGATGAAGTTTTTACTTTTATACCCTTTTGTAAGCCTTCCTCGCCAAGATAGGCACCCCAACTCCATACTGCTATTGCTACCCGTACAGGATTGTTTTTTGGATAAAGTCCCATATTACCATATCCTATGTATACTATCGGTCTTATGTAACAGGACTCAATTTTATTAACTTTTATTGTTTCTTTGATTGCTTCGAAAATTTCATCTTCAGTAAAAGGTATTTTAAGAGTAAAAATATGCGCTGATTTAAAAAGTCTTTCTACATGGTCTTTCAGGCGAAATACAGCAGGACCTTCTTCAGTTTTATAACATCTGATTCCTTCAAATACGGCTAAGCCATAATGAAGTGAGTGAGTTAATATGTGAACTTTTGCATCATCCCAATCAACAAACTTTCCATCCATCCATATTTTTTCTGTTTTTGGAACCATAAGTTATATTTAACAATAAGAAGTTTATTAAAGTCAAGATAATCTATCTTTCTGACACATCTAATATAACTTTTTTCAAAATGAAAATAAAGACTAATCCAGGAATGGCTATGAGAAAGGTTAAAAAATAAAAAGCTGCCCAGCCTATACTTTCAACAACAAAGCCTGAAGATGGGCTTATTATCACTCTTCCTAAAGAAGCTAAAGAAGATAGCAAGGCATATTGAGTTGCTGCAAAACTGCGGTTACAGATTCCCATCAAGAGAGCTAAGAATGCAGTTGTACCCATTCCACCTGTAAAATTTTCAATGACTACTGTTGAAACAAAAAAAGGAAAATTTTTACCAATTATAGCAAGAGCCATAAACATTAAATTAGATATAGCCTGAAAAAAACCGAACAAAAATAAAGCTTTAAAAAGAGACATTTTAGTAAGAAGAAATCCACCTAATAGAGCCCCTAATATTGCCGAAATAAGTCCTCCGATTTTATTTACAGTTCCCACTTCAGCAAGTGAAAACCCAACTTCTCTTATAAAAAAAGCTGTACTTAAAGAACTCGCGTAGGCATCCCCCAATTTGTAAAGTATAATGAACAAAAGAAGTGTTATGCTTTTATCTCTATTTAATAAATCTTTAAAAGGCTCAATAAATGACTCCTTAAGTGTAGCTGGCTTTCTTATCCCGTATGGTTCATCTGACAACAAAGTTGCAATTATGCCGAAAGACAATAGAGAGCCTACAATAATTACTGCAATTTGCCAACCTAAATAATCTGCTAATAATAGACATAATCCTCCTGCAACTATTAATGCAATTCTATATGCAGTTACAGCAAAAGAAGCACCAAGCCCTCTGTCTTTTGGTTTAAGAATTTCTGTTCTATAGGCATCTATAGAAATATCTTGCGATGCAGAAAAAAGAGCAACAAAAGTTGCCAATATACTAAAAAGAAGAAGATGTTGAGGTGTTACAGCTACCATCAATAATATACCAGCTAAAATAACTATCTGACATATTAAAATCCATCCTTTTCTTCTACCAAACTTGGGAATACTATATCTGTCAAATAGGGCTGACCATAAAAATTTAAAACTATATGGAAAAGTAAGGGCAGTGAGAATACCTATTGTTTTTATATCAATCCCCTCTGATGTAAGCCATGCCTGAAGTGTTCCACTTACTAAAGGAAATGGAAGGCCTGAGGAAAAACCTAATACAGTGATAACAAGAATATCCTTAGTTCTCTTATTCATAATTAAAATTTAATTTAATTGGTAATTTTCCAGAAATTTGTAATTCTTCGTTGAAGGAATCTAAGAAGGCTTTAACAGCATATTCGTTCGAATCATAAACTAAAACAATTGTTTTTGCTTTTCTTAATGAGAAATTAGTAATAATATAGGGATTTCCAAAGGAAACTAAAATAGTGTTATTATTTGAAATGATTTTTTTAACCATATTTGTCTGACAATCTTTAAGTCCGTATTCCATTCCTGCTGCTTTAATATCTGTAAATAAAGCTATAAGAGGAAAAGCTTTTGTTTTTTTATATTCACTTACATCAAAGGCAAGACCAAAATGATTTTCAAACAATCTCTTTATATGTTCATTATAAGCTCCTACGAGATAGGGAATAATTTTTTTGCTCTTGAATTGGTCTATTTGTTTTTTGATCACAGTTATTGTTTTCTTAAATACATTGTTAATAAGGAAGTTATCATTAGCTACTTTAAAATTGACATTAACTTTATTTGTCAAGCTGTTTCTAAAACTTTTTAATCTCTCATTAGCCTCTTTTATCCTAATTTCCTCAATAAGTCCCTTGTTATATGCAAGTATAATTTCTTCCAAAGCCTCATAAGGGTCTTCTGGATGAAGAATAACATCGGCACCTGCCTTTAATGCTAAAGCATGAGGGAAAGAATAGTCCCTTAAGGCTTTCATATTCATAGCATCTGTAAATACTAAACCTTTAAATCCTAAATTTCTTCTAAGTAAATTATGAATAATTTTTTCAGAAAGAGTAGCTGGTTTGTCATCAAGTTGAGGTATCATTAAATGCCCTATCATAATAGAAGATACACCCTCCTTTATCCCTTCTTTAAAAGGTTTAATATGTAGAGAAATATCTTCATTAATGACTGGTAAACTAAGATGTGAATCTATTTTAGTTGAACCATGACCAGGAAAGTGTTTGCCGCATGTTTTTAATCCTCGTTCTTGAAAAAATTTTATAATATACTTCCCGTACTCAGAAACAAGATATGGGTCATCTGAAAATGCCCTTGTGCATATTATCGGATTACTTTTTTCAGTATTTACATCCAATACAGGTATAAGAGCGAGGTTTATTCCTAAATCTAATGCTTCATTTGAAACAATTGAATATAAAACTTCAAGTTCTATTTTATCTTTTTCAAGGTTAAACCCTGCTACAATTCCCATCTGCGAAGGAATAATGGTTCCTCCCTTAATTTGTTGCCCAACTCCTTTTTCAATATCTGAAGCTATAATAAGAGGTTGAGAAGAGATACTCTGGATAAAAGATAAGAAATTTTTAACCTCTTTAAATTTTCCACCAAAAAGAATAAAACCACCAATACCATCTCTTACCAATCGTTTTATGAAATCTATGTAAGAAGAATCAGATATTTTATAACCGTCAAGTCTTGTAACTATAAGGCTAAATAATATTCTTTCGAGATTGTTCATGACAAAATATTATGAATAAAAGCTCTTAACAGATGCAAGGACAAGTTATCTTGAAATTTTTTAATTTATTTTTGATATACTTAAGTATGTAAAATAAGAAAGGTGGTGAATATCATGGTTGATAAGGAAAAAATTTTAGAAGAAATTAGACAAGTTGCCTATGAAATTTATATTCAGAGTGGTTGTATACCTGGTAGGGATATTGATAACTGGCTTCAAGCAGAAAGGATAGTATTAGAAAAATATGGTTTGATAAAAAGCGAAGAGTCTATTACGGAAGACAAACCAGTTAAGACTAAAAAAACTGTAAAAAAAGAATACAAAAGAAAAAAAACATCTAAAAAAACTTCTACTTCGAAAACAAGAAAAACAAAGAGCACGAAAAAAACTAAGAAATCATGAAAGAAGCATTATTTTATGAAAAACTTAAAGATAATAAGATTAAATGTAATCTATGCAATCAAAAATGCATAATTTCAGAAAATGCAAGAGGTATTTGCGGAGTTAGAGAAAATATTGAAGGAAAGCTATATACACTTGTATATGGAAAAATAATTGCTAATAATATAGACCCAATTGAAAAAAAACCTCTTTTTCATTTCTATCCCGGTACGGTTTCATATTCAATTGCAACTGTAGGTTGTAATTTTCGTTGTCTTCACTGCCAAAACTATACAATTTCTCAATATCCAAGGCTTTATAAGGATATTCCAGGAGAAAATTTCACGCCCAATGATATTATAAAAGAGGCAAGAGCAAGTGGATGTAAGAGTATATCATATACTTATACAGAACCCACCATATTCCTTGAGTTTGCCTATGACTGTATGGTCCTTGCGCACAGAGAGGGAATAAAAAATGTTTTTGTAAGCAATGGATATATGTCAGAGGAAAGCTTAAGATTTATGGCTTCCTATCTTGATGCTATCAATGTTGACCTAAAGGGTGATGATGACTTTTACAAAAAAATATGCGGTGCAAGATTAGAACCTGTAATGAAAAATATCAAACTATTAAAAGAACTTGGAATATGGACAGAAGTGACAACTTTGATTATTCCAGAACTAAATGACTCAGAAGAATTTTTGAGAAACATAGCTCGTTTTCTTGTCTCCATTGATCCTTCAATCCCTTGGCATGTAACACAGTTTTATCCAACCTATCAACTTTTAGACAAAAAGAGAACACCTGTTGAAACTTTAAAAAAAGCAAGAGAAATCGGTTTTCAAGAAGGCTTAAAATATGTATATACAGGAAATATTCCTGGTGAAGGAGGAGAAAATACTTACTGTCCAAATTGTAAAAATCTTGTCATAGAAAGATTTGGCTTTTTTATCAATAAAATTAGTATAAAAGAGTCCCGCTGCTTAAAATGCGGGACTCTAATTGATGGTAAGGGATTACCTTAAAGTTTATAGTTAATTTTTCTTAGAAACTCCTTTCTATATTTATGATCATCTTCTGTTTCAACACCCTTAGGTGAAAATCCGTCAACTACACCTAAAATACCTCTACCAAGTTCAGTTTCTGCCACTATTACTTCAAGAGGATTAGCGGTAGCACAATAAATATTGCAAACTTCTTGACACATTTTTATGGCATTTAAAACACTTATTGGAAAAGCTCCTTTCATAAGAATGCAAAAAACATGCCCAGCACCAATATTTTGAAGATTTTTTATGCATACATCTCTTAGAGACTCATCATTCCCTTCTGAACGAATTAGACAAGGACCAGATGCCTCTGTAAAAGCTATGGCAAACTTTGCATGGGGTATATGAGTTGAAAGAATTTCAAACAAGTCCTCTGCTGTTTTAATAAAATGGGTTTGACCAAGTATAATATTGCATCCTTCAGGAATATCAATTTTAATCTTTTTAATTTCCATAGAACACCTCCTGTGTAATATTTTGATTAATTATAACGAATTTTGAAATATTTTAGCAGTTTTTGCTATACTTTCAATCAGCTGGATTTAAGGGAAGAGAGGTGAAAATCCTCCGCTGCCCCGCAGCCGTGATGGGAACGAAAGCCCAATAAGCCACTGAAGATTAACTCTTCGGGAAGG
>JAOAGB010000032.1 GCA_026415995.1 Thermodesulfovibrio sp.
TATGAAAATGGAGATATAATAAAAATTTTTGTTTTCCATGGAATAACTATAGGTTTTTTTGGTGCCATAATTGGCTGTGTTATAGGATATGCCATTCAAGAATTTCTTGCCTCAGTTAATGTAGGCATAGAAGGGCTGGTAAGAACAAAAGGTTTTGCACTGGATAGAAGTCCAGTCTATTTTATATATGGAGTTTTATTTGCCTTCTGCTTTGCCACATTTGCCTCTTTTTATCCCTCCTATAAAGCATCAAAACTCAATCCTGTAGATATTTTCAGGAGTAGTGCTTGAACAGTATTGTTGAACTTAAAAATATAAATAAAAAAATCAGAGATGAAGAAATACTAAAAGATATAAATATATCCGTAAAAAAAGGTGAATTTATAAGTATTATTGGACCATCTGGTTCAGGTAAAAGTTCTCTTCTTTATATAGTTGGGCTGTTAGATAAACCAAGCAGTGGTCAAGTATTTGTGGAAGGTGAAGCTATAGATTTTAATAACCCTCAAAAAATTGCACATTTAAGAAATTTAAAATTTGGTTTTATTTTTCAATTTCACTATCTTATTTCTGAGTTTAGCCTTCTTGAGAATGTTATGGTGCCCATGTTAAAAGCTGGAAAATCAAAGGAAGAGGCAAAGGAAAGAGCCTACTTTCTTCTTGAAAAGTTAGGGCTTAAAGGAAAGGAAAAGAGAAAACCCTTTCAGATTTCTGGAGGAGAACAACAAAGAGTAGCTATTGCAAGAGCCCTTACAAACGAACCAATTGTGCTCATAGCTGATGAACCTACTGGTAACTTAGACTCTAAAAATACTGCAATAGTCATGGAAATTTTTTGCAAACTGCATCTTGAGGGCAAAACAGTAATAATGGTAACTCATGAAATTGAGCTTACAGAGAAAACAGAAAGAGTTATAAAGATGTTAGATGGCATGATTATTGAGGAGATTGAACTTGAGAAGAAAAAATGTTAAACTTTGATATGATTTTAAAATTATCAATATCTCTAATTTTAATAGTTCTATCTTTGATAGCTTCATATACCATGTTTGAAATATTTGGAAAAGTAGAAAGGAGGGGTAATATGGATTTATTAAAAAAGATTCATCGTATCAATGGAAGATTATTTTTTATTGTTTTTCTCGTCGGTGCTATTGGCTGCATTTATCTACTCAATCAATCAAAAGCAGAACTTACGCCAAGAGCAACAATGCATGTTTTTTCAGCAATTGCCATATTTTTACTTTTATCTCTTAAGATAGTGTTCATCAAGTTTTATAGACAATTTTATTCATACGCCAAGTTGCTTGGTATAATAGTTGTACTTTTAACATTTAATTTAGTTGCTTTCTCAACTGGATATAGTCTTGTAGTTGGAGACAGAGTTAATTTTGCATCTACAGAGGAGGTTAAAAGTCAAATTATTGCAAAAACTAAAGAAGGTAATGTTGAAAGCGGTAAAAAACTCTTTGCACAGCTTTGTTCATCTTGTCACTACACAGATAAAAAGGATTTCAAGAGAGCAGCTCCAGGGCTAAAGGGAATATTAAAGGAGAAAGCTCTTCCTGTAAGCAAAAAACCTGCTACTGTTGAAAATGTAATAAATCAAATTAGGAATCCCTATAAATATATGCCATCATTTAATGATTTAAGCGATGAACAGATTGCCGATATTATTGCTTATATGAAAACTCTATAGTTTTAATGAGCCCAAACAGACTAATTAATGAAAAAAGTCCCTATCTTAGGGCACATGCCAGTAATCCTGTTGATTGGTATCCTTGGTGTGATGAAGCCTTTGAAAAGGCTAAAAGAGAGAATAAACCTATCTTTCTTTCCATAGGATACTCCAGTTGTCATTGGTGTCATGTTATGGAAAAGGAATCCTTTGAGGATCAGGAAATAGCTGAGATACTAAATCGTCATTTTATCCCAATAAAAGTTGACAGAGAGGAAAGACCTGACATTGACAGTATTTATATGAAGGTTTGTTACCTGTTTCAAAACAGAGGCGGGTGGCCTCTTACCATCTTTATGATGCCTGATAAAAAGCCTTTTTTCGCAGATACTTACATACCTAAGGAAGATTTTTATGGGAAAATTGGCTTAAAAAAATTGCTTTTAAGAGTTATAGAGCTATGGGAGAATAATAAAGATAAAATCAAGGAAGCCTCTCTGGGGATTACTGAAGCTCTGAAAAATATGATAAATAGAACAAGTGATAAGAAAGAACTTTTGGAAGACATGATTCATAAAGCCTATGAAGAATTAAGCTCAATCTTCGATGAAAAATACAAGGGATTCGGTAAATCACCAAAGTTCCCGCTACCACTAAATATGCTATTTCTTCATAGATACTTCTACAGATATAAGAATCAGAAAGCATTAGATATGAGTCTGCAAACTCTAAGGAGAATGAGAATGGGTGGTATTTATGACCAAATCGGTTTTGGTTTTCATAGATACTCTACTGATAGGGAATGGATACTACCACATTTTGAAAAAATGCTCTATGATAATGCACTTTTAATGATTGCCTATACAGAGGCTTATCAGCTCAGTAAGGATGATTTTTATAGAACAGTTACAGAGGAGATCGTAACCTATCTTTTAAGAGATATGTATTCTCCAGAAGAAGCCTTTTACTCTGCAGAGGATGCAGACAGTGAAGGCAAAGAAGGAGAGTTTTATCTATGGAAGTATGATGAAATAAAGAACATTCTTAATGAAGAGGAGTTTGAGATACTAAGAAAAGTTTATCCAGTCTCAGAAGAAGGAAATTTTTATGAGGAATCCACAGGACAGAAGAATGGCAAAAACATTATATATTTATCAAACCCATTGGAAGATATAGCAAAAAATTTGAATACGGAACAAAAAGAAATTTTTGAAAAAATAGAAAATATAAGAATAAAGCTTTTTCAAAAAAGAACAAAAAGAGTGAGACCCTTAAGAGACGAAAAAATTCTTACAGACTGGAATGCTCTTGCTATCATTGCTTTTTTTAAAGCCGGAACGGTTTTTGAAAATACTAAATACATTGAAGTAGCTGAAAAATCTCTAAATTTTATCCTATCAAATATGTTTGATAACTCTGGTAGACTACTCCACAGATACTCAGAAAAAGAAGCATCTATATATGCATATTTAGAAGATTATGCTTATCTAATATGGGCATTAATGGAAGCTTATTTCACCACATTTAAAGGTGAATATCTCCTTAAATCCATAGAATTAACTGATTATACATTAAAACATTTTTGGGATAAAGAAAATGGCAGCTTTTATCATACTTCTGATTATGCAGAGGTTATTATAGAGAGAATTAAAGAAATTTATGATGGTGTAACTCCATCTGGCAATTCAATAATGGCTTTCAATCTTGTAAGATTAGCAAGACTAATAGGAGAAAGGGAATATGAAAAATTAGCAAATAAGATTCTTCAATTTTTCAGTAATAGTATAGAACAATTTCCTTCATCCCATGTTTTCTCCATAATATCTCTTGATTTATTGGTTAATGGCTCAATTGAATTAATTGCCGTTCCATTTAATTCAATTGATGAAGAGATAGAATTTTTAAGAAATATCCAAAAAA
>JAOAGB010000079.1 GCA_026415995.1 Thermodesulfovibrio sp.
TTTTTTGCCACATATAAAGTATCCTTTGCTGTGAATAGTCTCTCATCATTTTCTACTGCAAGTCTTTTTTTAAGCCAGCTATTTTTCTCTACTGTATTTATAAATCTCTCAATAGCCCTTTCTTTTTCAGAATAAATACCACCTATATGAATAATGACTATTCCATCATCTCCTATTCCCAACTTGTCAAGCACCCAGAAGTGATATCTGAGTTCTCTCAATGAATTATCAATCACCTCTAACTTTGGAGAGTTTAATATCACAAACTGTCCTGGATGCATTGTAATTCTTATATTGAAGTTTTCTCTAATTGTCTTGCCAGTTTCTATTAAAAAAGGCTCAATTTTTAAAAACCATTCCTCTTTAAAATCCTTATGAGAAGCATAGGGGATAAAATTAGAACCAAGCCTAAATACCTCTATTTTCTCTCTTCTGCAAAGTTCAAGAAGTTCAAATAAATCTCTTAAATTGGCACTTAAACTCTCAAATACTCTATCAAAGCTTAAACTCTTAAGCCTGAAGGTGTGGTTAGTTGAGAGAGTTCTTTCTGCATTTGTACAAAATATTCCAAATCCAATCTCTGTCAAGGATTACTCAGTCCTTAATATGAAACTGTCAACCTTTGTCTCTGCAGTTCCTAATCCACCAACATAGTTTGCATAGACACCAACAAAGCCTTTACCAACCCTTGATACATCAACTACACCGCTTAATGCCTTTTCATTCCAATAAAAAGTGGCTTTACCACTTTTGACTTTAACTGCCATCTTGTTCCAGCTTGGCTTTTTAGGAATTCCTCCAGGAACTTCCTTATCATTCCAGAATTTTAGATAAACTGGAAAATGACTTGTATCTTTTCCAACATAGGCAATATTCAGCGTAGGATCTTTTCCGTTAAAGTCACATATGAAGCGATAAAATCTTGAATTTATCGGATCAATAAGAAAGGCAACTCCGTTAAGTTGCCCCTTTTCTTTATCAGTCGTGTGGCAGTAAACAAATGCTTCAAGATAAAAATCAGCTACCTCTTCGGTTATAGCATAACTTAAGGCAGCAAAGCCACCTCTGTTTGAGTTGGTTAGAACTCCTATTCCGCCATCTCCGTCTGGTGCATTTTGATCTTTTATTGCTTTGAGATTATCAAGAAAAAAATGGGGGAAAAAATTCCATCTAAGCTGAGCTTTACCGCCTGAAAAACTGTCTTTGTAAGTTTCTGCCATTGCAATTGAAGAAAATAGAGCTAAAAGAAAAAAGATTGAAAAAGCTATTTTAAAAATCCCATATTTTACTGAGATCAACATGACAGTATCCTCCCGGATTTTTATCTAAGTAGTCTTGATGATATTCTTCAGCCTTATAAAAGTTTTTTGCCTTTGCAACTTCTGTCCTTACAGTTATGCCTTTATTCTTTATTTCTTCAATTATTTTGTCTATTGTCTTTTTTTGTTTATCATCAAAATAATATATTACAGAGCGATACTGCGGACCTATGTCATTTCCCTGTCTGTTCTTGGTGCTTGGGTCATGAATCTTGAAAAAATGCCTTAATATTTTCTCTAAACTAACTATATTCGGATCAAAAGTTACCAAGACTACCTCTGCATGTCCTGTCCTTCCAGTGCACACCTCTTCATAACTCGGATTTTTTGTCTCACCTCCTGAGTATCCAACTACAGTGTGTTTTACTCCTTTTACCCTTTTAAAATAAGCCTGCACTCCCCAGAAACATCCACCACCCAGAATTATCTGTTCAAAATCTTTATGAATATCTTTAAACATAGGCAGATAATCTATATAACCCTCCTCTACCAGTTTATCAAGAGGAACAAATCTCAGAGAAGCAGAGTTTATACAGTATCTAAGTCCAGTAGGAGGTGGTCCGTCATCAAAAACATGTCCTAAATGTCCATCGGTATTCTTTGTTCTAACCTCGGTTCTAATCATACCATGTGATTTATCAATTCTCTTTACTATTAATTCTTCATGAACGGGCTTTGTAAAACTGGGCCAACCAGTACCAGAGTCAAATTTATCAATGGATGAAAAAAGAACATCTCCATTTACTATATCCACATATAAACCCGGTTTTTTATTATCCCAGTAGGCATTCTGAAAAGGCCTTTCAGTACCGCCTAATCTGAACACTCTATATTGTTCTGGTGTAAGTTTTTGATTTACCATTTATGCCTCCAGTTTCTCAATTTTACAATAAAAAGTTCTTCCTGAAGGTGTACAGGTAATAGGGTCTCTTTCAAAGTCATCGGTGAGAAAATTCAGATTCCATTTATCAGATTCTTCACCCCATCCCCAGGCTATTCTTATTACTCCGTCGCTTACTGTATCTGAAATCTTTACCCTCATTTCAATACTACCTCTTGGAGTTGATATTCTGACCATATTTCCATCCTTTAGATTAAATTTTGTCGCTAAGAGTGAATTTATCTCTATAAAGGGTTCTGGTTCTATTCGTTTTAGTTCATTTATTTTTCTAAACTGAGTATGTGTATAGCAATTCACCCTCTCACCACTTATCCCTATGATAGGATAATCCTTATACTTAGAAAAACTTATTAAATCATTTGGAAATCCACTCAAAAAAGGTATTGGGTCAAAATCTGTAGCAGAAAGTCTTTCTGAGAATATCTCTACCTTTTTAGTGGGTGTCCTAAAACCTTCAGTCTCGTATTTTCTAAATCGTGGCTTTTCATACCATATTCCCTTTGGATTCTTCCTAAGTTCCTCAATAGTTAATCCTGTAGGTTTTAGCTGAAAATCAAGAGCTTCCTCTACTGTCTGCCATGGAAAGAACTCATGTAGTCCTAAAAATTTTGCAAGTTCAAAAATTATTTCAATATCAGACTTACTTTCACCAATGGGCTCAATCACTTTTTGCTGTAGCATAATAAAGCAGTTTCTAATATAAGCCCTATTTATCTGAGTTTTTTCAAAACAACTACAGGCAGGAAGTATGACATGGGCAAATTCAGAGGTTTTGTTTCTAAACATGTCTATCATGACAAGTAATTCAAGACTTCTTAGAGCATTTCTAACTCTTCCTGAATCCATCATTGTGACAGCTGGATTTCCTGATTGAACAAAAAGCATCTTTATGGGATAGGGCTTTTCCTCAAGGATTGCGTCTATAAGACATGACTGTCCATGAAGACCCCAAGTTGGATGAAACTTTTCAAAATGAGGATATTCAAACATTACTGAAGGTATATGGGCTACTTTATCTCTAAGCTGGATATTTTTTAGAGGTATTGGCTGAGGAATAAAGTCTCCTCCTTCTATATCAATGTTTCCTGTGATTGCCCTCAATATACATATTGCTCGAGTAGTCTGAAAAACTTGAGTTTGCATATCAATTCCATTTCCATCAATAATACATGAAGGCTTTGTCTGGGCATAAAGCCTTGAGGCTTCCTTTATCCTTTCAATAGGTATCCAAATTCTATCTGATATCTCTGAAAGTTTAATATTTGATATAGCTTCCTTTAAAGCTTCAAAACCTATACAATAATTTTTTACAAAAGTATCATCATAAAGTCTCTCATCTAATATAACCTTTATCATAGCCATGGCAAGAGCTCCATCATGAGCTGGCTTTATTCTCAGCCAGATGTCAGCTATATCTGTAAAGAATGTTTTCACCGGATCTATAACAATAAGCTTTGCTCCCTTTTCCTTTGCATAGATTACCGCTTCAGCCATAGCTGGTGCTGTATTTTTGTCATTTTTACCCCATATGACTATACATTTAGAATCTTTAACCTGAGGAATTGTTATCGCACCATAAGTATAGGTATGAGCCATCTCTCTTGCAACAAAACAAACTGAACCATTACCCAAAGCATTGGGTGAACCAATGGCACTCATAAATCTTACTGCATAATCCCAAGGTGTACCCCAATCTGCAGCCATCCCTCTTAAAAGAGCTATTGATTGAGGAGAATAGTTTGTCTTTATCTTTTCCATTTTTTCAGCAATGAAAGATAAAGCCTCTTTCCATGATACTTCCCTAAATTCATCTTCTATGTTTTTCCTTAAAAGAGGCTTTAGGATACGCTCCTTTGAGTAAATTATATTTTTTGCATTAAGTATCTTCGGACAAGATATTGTTTTCTCAAAAGGTGTAAGTCTTCTTGCAGAGGACAATGCACCATCTACTACGTCTACTTCCAAAGGACAGCAGGCTGAGCAAAGTCTACAAACAGTAATTTTCTTCATAATATAGACTCCTATCTAATTGCCTTTACATAAAGGCTTTTAATTAGCTCTGAATGATTTCTGTGATTTCTTATTCTCCAGAGCATGGTGCCTCTGTCAACCACCTTCCATGGATGTTCCAGATATCCACCAAATCCTTCCAAAATTTTAGCAACATTGTCCTGTCCAAAACCTTTAAATTCTCCTTCTTCCTTTCCACCAAGCCAATCCTCAATCCTTGCCACTTCCTCAGACCATGAATAGGGATCGGAGATTAAAATCTGTGCATTTGAAAAGGCAGATACTCTATCCATTTCTTTAATGTGGTTTATGGGAAAAGGAACTTTGTCAACTATATTTAAAGAGGCAACCTTTGTAAAAAGATTTTTT
>JAOAGB010000007.1 GCA_026415995.1 Thermodesulfovibrio sp.
TTAGCAGCATAATTGTATTGAAATTGAGTTAAAAACTTTATAATCCTTCGATCTAAGAAAATATGTTTTTTACTAATCGGCTTTTTTAAAATTAATCCCTCAAGAGTTCTACATCTTGAGAGAGCTACGTATAGCTGTCCATGGGAAAACGTTCCCTTACCTAAATCAATAATAACTTTATCAAAGGTAAGCCCCTGACTCTTATGGATAGTAATTGCCCATGCAAGCTTTATAGGATATTGAGTAAACTGACCAACTACCTCTGTTAGGATTTTTTTCTTTTTACTATCAAAGTAAAATTCATACATTTCCCATTTAAATGGCGTTACTTCAACAATTTCCCCACTTGTAAGTTCGATAAAAATAATATCTGGTTCCGTTTTTCTTGATTCAATATCAATAATCTTACCAATATCTCCGTTTATCCATCTTCCCAAGGAATCATTGTTAAGAAGCATTACTTGCGCATTAATTTTCAATAAAAGCTTTTCCGATGTGGGCAGATCAGAATCACTAAATTGTCCATCAATATAGCCATAATAGATAAATTCTTTTCCTTTTATTTTTGAGAGTCTTTCATTATTGATTTCCTCTGCCATTTTATTTGTTGTAGTAAGATAAACATAAAATTCATCTTTATTCGGAACAAAGTCAGATTTTACTCTACTGTTTAATATTTGAATTGCCTTTTCTGTAATTGTATCATTTCTTATGGAGTTTAAGATTTCTAAAAAAGAGGAGTCACTTTGTCTGTAAACTTTATCGAATTCTATGAATTCTAATTCACATTCACTGAAGACATGAGCATCAAAAAAATATGGCGTTTTATAGAATTCTTTCAAAATATCCTTTTCTCTTGAGGTTACTACAGGAGGAAGTTGATATAAATCACCGATAAAAATCATCTGAATTCCACCGAAAGGCTTATTTTTATTTTTTCCATGCAATCTAAGAAATTTATCAACACAGTCAAGCAGGTCTGCTCTGACCATTGATATTTCATCAATTACTATTGTCTGAATTTTTTTGTATAGCTTAGGTTTTTTAGGTTTTATTTCATTGACTTTGTGGGGTGTTATATCAGGTTTAAAATTAAAAAAAGAGTGAATTGTTTGTCCCTTAATATTTACCGCTGCAACTCCTGTAGGAGCTAAAACTGCTATCTCTTTCTTTGTATTTTCACGAAAATAATTTAAAAATGTTGATTTTCCTGTTCCTGCTTTTCCTGTTATAAAAATATTTTTTTCAGATTTTTCTGCAAGTTCAAAGGCTTTTTTAAATTCTTCGTTTATTTCTACATTAGATAAATTATTCATGGAAGGATTTCTATTGGTGTTCCATCTGGAACTAATCTCCAAATTTCATCCATCTCTTCATTGGTAACAGCAATACATCCTTCAGTCCAGTCTTCAATAATGTGATATTTACCTAAGTATTCAACTTTTTTTGAAAGCCCATGAATAACTATATCTCCTCCAGGGTTTAATCCGGCTTTTTTTGCATTTTCAATATCTCTATCATTTGGATAGGAGATTCTCAGAGATTTATAAAAACTGCTATTAGGATTTCTATCAATTATAAAATATCTTCCTTCTGGAGTTTTACCATCGCCTTGAATTGTCTTTTTACCAACAGGACTTTTCCCTAAAGCAATTTTATATGCCTTAAGTATTTTACCTTCATTCATTAAAAACATTATTCTTTTTGATTTCATTACAATTATAAGGTCTGCCAATTC
>JAOAGB010000039.1 GCA_026415995.1 Thermodesulfovibrio sp.
TAGTGATGGTGACCACTCAATTAGGCAGATTATGATATATAAAAAGAAGTGCCAAGCAATTAGAAACAAAATAGACTCTAATCCCCAAGACCAGCCAATTACATAAAAAATTCTATAATATCTTCCAAGATCAAACATTAAGGCAAAGACCGCAAATATATAGCCAAGCAGACTTGACAGTATTGCTGGTTTTGCAAAATTTTTATAATCTTTCAGTCCAAAAAGATAAACCGCTGTACATATTGTAAGGCCTGGTGCTGCAAGGGCAATGCCTGCAAGTATGTCAAAACTTATCCATAATCCCCAAGGATAGGTATCAGAAAGATTTGTTGCAGGTCCCAGTCCATAAAGAAGCCTGTAAATCATTGAATAAAATGATAAAGATAGGATAATTAGAGCTACAATATTCCAAGCGGTAATATGATTTTTTATGTACTCTTTAAAACTCATCCCTAAAAGTATTTTTTCTCTGAAAAAGCTACTTTCCTTCATTTTTATTTTTTTCATCCTGAGGTGAACCCGAGATGTTTACTCCTTTTTCTGACTTTTTAATTTTTGAAAGCATATAGTAAGCACCCCACACTAATGGAGCTGCAGTAATTACTTCAAGAACTTTTACAGTAAAAAGAAAGTTTTTGCTTAAATCAGGAATGGGTTTTTTGTCAAGTTTTGGAAATCCTAACTTTTCAAAAGGAACGTTTGATATATAAAGCCAGCTTGTTCCACCTGCTTCATGTTCCCCATAAACATGTGAAATATATCTTTGAGGATTATTGTTTATTTTTTCATAGGCAAGTCTTAGCATTTCTGTTCTTTTACCAAAAGTCATTACATCTGTTGAACATATTTCCACACAGGCAGGAATTTTTCCTTCTGCCACTCTGTCAAAGCACATTGTGCATTTTGTAATCTGAGGGGTTATAGGGTCATAGTATTCATAAGCTGGTATATCAAAGGGACAAGCAATCATGCAATAACGGCATCCTACACATAATGAAGGATTATAAAGTATAGCTCCTTGAGGAGTTTTACTGAAGGCATTAACAAAACAGGCATTCAGACATGCAGGCTCAATACAGTGCATACATTGTTTTTTTACATAAATTGGTATATTACCATCATAAATTCTATTTACTACTGTAAATTCACCGGCATGAGGTCTTCTCGTTTTGTCAAAGACAGATGGTTTCTTATCCTTTGATTCTTCAAATTCCTTGAGAGGCCTATTAGGATTTTTATTCCATTCATTACAAGCCCATTCACATCTACGACATCCAATACATTTTGTTAAATCTAACAGAACTGCAAAGGATTCATCATTTTTAATGCCTTGAGTTTTTGTCTCTTCATATTTTGCCCAGCTTCTTCTATTTGCAATATTTCCAGTAGAGTAAATTGAAGAGGACTCTGCACAAACTTTTTCTCCTATAAGTGTTAGCCCTGCTACTGTAAGAAATCTTTTAATAAAGTCTCTTCTGTTCATAGCTTCTTTAATATCTCCTCTTTTCGCTCAACATATTAAAAATTATGATAAAGACAATGATTGAAAAAATTGCTATTAAATACTCATACCCATGTTGTGTGAATAATTGTTCAATTATATGCATTTACTTTCACCTTTCTTTCATGACAGTCTGTACATTTTTTCGGTTTTTCAAAACCCATATTTTCATGACATCTAATACACATACTATGATAAGCTGACTGAAGTCTTGGCCTTCCCATGTCTTTTACGTTAAATTGAATACTATGGCAATTTACACATAAAGGAGGCTTTTTTATATCTGCTTCTGCCTTTTCTTTACTTTTATGATGACATCCCCTACAAATTGTCTCTGAGTTTCTGTGAAAATATGTAGCCAGTTTACTTTTAGTTGAAATATCAGTGAGTTTTTTTATCATTTTATAATGTGGCATTTTTACAGGTTCAAACTCTTTTTCAAGGTGATTGATTATTACTTCTTCTTTAATTTTAGAGGTATTTATCATCTTATTAGGGGTGACACTTTTAGCCTTAAGCCTATTATTCTCAATCTCTTTTTTATCTCCATGACATATATTACAGATTTCTCTATTGCCTAATTCAGTTTTAATAGGAGGAATAAGGTAATGGCAACCTAAGCATTCTTTATTATTCATTATGTTTTTTCTATGACATCCCTGACAGCTCATATTTGAATCTAAAGAGTGATAGGCTGTTACAATACTTATAAAGCCTCCTTCTTCCTTTCCTTTTAGATTGTGACATTCTTTGCAAGACTTCAATGTTTCATGATGACAGACTCTGCATGTTTTATTGCTTTTCTCATGAAAATCATGATTAAAGGAGACACTTTTCATTTTTGCTTCCTCAATTTTTATAAAGACTCTTTTAGGTTGTTCTCTTTCTGGTCTTGGAGTTTCTTTAAGTTCTTCAATTGTTTTATATTTTCCAGTATGACATCTTGAACAAACAACAGGTCCTGCGTCTTTGCCTTGTATTTTATTCTGTAAATGACAATTTAAACAGAGAAGATGACATGCTTTTTCCATATTTAATCCTTTCTGTCTTGCAATGTTAACAATTTTTTTAAGTTCGGGTCCTCTATTTTTATTTAAGTCATGACAGTAATAACAACTCTGTTCATTTCCTTTCTCGTAAACCAAAGCAAGTTCTTTGTTTTTTTCTTCTATATCATAAACATGATGGCATAGACTACAATCTTTTTCGTGTTTTTTGACATGTTTTTCATGAAGAGCGAAATCAAATTCAAACACGGGATATTTTACTTTTATTTTTTCATACTCTTTTTTATGGCAATCTCTACATGAAAGAATTTCAGGTCCTGTTTTTTTACCCTGAGCACTAAGCTTTTGATGACAACTAAGGCATTGGCTATGATAGGCATTTTTGATTTTATCAGGATTTTTGCTATTAATGTTTACAGGAAAATCAAAGGAATAATCTCCGAATTCATTTTTCCTGTGGCATTCATTACACATTAATTCCTGAGACTTATTAAGTATTTTTGCCATGGCTTCAATGTGAGCTTGGTGTTTAAATATCACTTTACCGTATTCCAATTTTCCAAAAATTTCCTCATGGGCTATGGTAACACTATTTTCAGTTTCGTTTATTTTAGAATTAATCTTAGAATAAATAGTCTGCACGCTTACCACTATCAAGACAATTAAAATTAATATAAAAGCTGCTTTTTTCATGGTTTCATCTCTTCTGGTATTTCCATTACTTCTGCAATTATATCTACAAGAAATTTAACGTGTACATTAAGTTTATAGTAAACATTCAGGTCTTCAATTCCTTTATGACAGGTATGACAAGGAGCTATGACTATTTTTGCACCAGTATCACTAATCTGTTCAGCCTTTACTTTGCCACCCTCTATCCTTGCAGTTTTCCATGGAGGACCTGAGTCAATCATGCCACCACCAGCAGAACAGCAGTAGTTGTGGTCATCCTTAGGAGACATTTCTATGATATTTTCGCAAAGTTCTTTAACTATGTATCTAAGCATCTGTCCCATTCCTCTGTATCTTATGATGTTGCATGGATCTTGAATGGTAACAGGTTCTTCAATTTTCTTCGTGATTTTAATCTTACGTTCTTTTATTAACTCATAAAAGAATTGTACACCGTGTATATAAGGTATTGGTGGTTCCTTCCAACCAAGATATCTAACCCCTTCATAAACAGCTGTTCTGAAGGCATGTCCACATTCTCCTATTACTATTCTTTTTATATTTAATCTTAATGCTGTTTCATAATGCGTTCTTATGACTTTGCCCATAGTTTCAAGGTCTTGGGCATATAATGCTTTAACTGTATAATCCCAACCATCTGTATCAGGCACAGTCCAGTCAACTTTAGCTACGTTCATTATTTTTGCCATATTGGTAAGAAGTCCTGTCATATACTTTGCTTCAAGTCCATGGGCAAGATATAAAACCTCAGCGTCCTTTTTACCAACAGGGATTTTCCCATTTTTTATCTCTGCCCTTAGTTCATCCTCAAGCCATTGAATTGTATCAAGCCATTCATCCTGTCTAAACCATAGCATATTTGTTGTCTGCATGTGACTCAAAACTTGGTCATAGATGTATTGAGGCACTACACCAATAAGACAACATAGCCTTCTTACAAGAGATATGAGATAAGCAATATCTATTCCAAAGGGACAGTACTGAACACAGCGCCTGCATAGATTGCATTCAGAAAAAGCAATTCTTGCATATTTTTTTATATCTTCTTTGCTTACATTTCCCTTTTTATCGAGTATATCCCAAATTGTCTGTTTAACCTTCGCTGCAGGTGCATAAGTTGGATCACCTTCATGTCCGAGGTAGTGATGGCAGGAGTTAGTGCACATTCCACATCTCATACAAGTTTCAACAAATATTTTAAGCCTTGCAGAGGCTTCTTTCTTCAGTGTCCATTGGATTGCTTTTTTTATCTTTTCTTCATCAACTCTATTTAAGGCTTCGTCAATTCCTATATCTGTAACAGGTTTTCTCTTAAATTCCATAACCTACCTCAATAATCTCTTGAATGTCTAACCGCACCAAATTCACTTCCCGTGTGTGCTCTGGTAAGAAAGAACATGAACATATGACTTAATTTAGTAAATGGAATAGCAATGAGCATCAATTCACCACTTAGCATGTGTATTGTTAGCATGATTTTGTATTGCAGTAAAAGCTCATGATGAGAGAGAAATCCTGTTATAAAGGGAAGTGCAACCAAAACAAGTAAAATGTAATCTGAAGTAGAAGTTAAGAATCTAATATCTTTTTGTATTAATCTTCTTAAAAATATGAAAAATAAGCAAACAATGACAGTAATAGTCATTAAATCAGTTAAACCTACAGGCAAACTTAACCAGCTAATTTCCCATGATTCATTCCATAACTCCATGTGTCCAGTTAGAAAAATCGGTGTTACGATTATACATATATGAAAAATAAAAGTAATAATTGTAAACCAAGGATGTTTTCGCATGCTTATACTTCCAAAAGGCATAAGCCAGCGAAAAATTGAACGTAAAGTATATTTAAAGCTTAAATAGGGATATATAACCTTTTCTTTTTTAGCCATTTTTAATGTGGTGAAGATCCGATAAAGCATTCCTACAAAAAAAACTATAAAAGCAAGCCATACAAGCGGTCCGCGGACAAGGGTGTAAATAGATGGGTCATTTAGAAACTGCTCCATTACCTTAAAACCTCATTAAGTCTAAGTACTTTTCTTAGATATTTTCCATTTTTAATACATCCTATTAGCACTTTATTTCCATCAGGACTAAATTGTGGTTCCCAGAGAATGTCAAATACATCTTTCCCAATTTTTCCATCCAATACAATAAAATAAACACCGTCTTTTTCAGCCTTTGCTATGCAGTGCTTTCCATCAGGACTAAACTGGGGTGACCATATTCTATCAAATCCTATATCCCAAGGTTTTCCATCTATAGCAACAGTCCAAAGATTATTTTCCCTTACAACTGCCCCGATTTTTTTACCATCTGGACTGAAAAAGGGAGGTAAGACATTTTGTGAAAAGGTTTTTTCCCAAGGTTTTCCATCTATGGCAATAGTCCATTTCCCGAATTCCGTAGAAACAACTGCTGCAATCCTTCCATCTGGACTGACTCTTTGATGCCAGAGTTGATTAAAACTTCTCCATACAGCTTTACCATTGATTGCAAGTGTCCATCCATTTTCTGTTTTTACTGGCACAGATACGTCATTTTCGTTTATAAATATTGGTTCCCATGCGTTTAAAAAAGTTTCATTCCATATTATTCCATCGATTGCTACTGTAAATTCTTGTTGGCTGAGTCTAACAGTCGCTGCAACTTTTTTACTGTCAGTACTAAAACAAAGACCATAAACTGATATGAAGCTTTTATCCCAAGCATTACCGTTTATTCCCACTGTCCAGATACCTTCCTTAGAGCTAAAAATATCAAGTAAAGGGGGATTTTTTATCTTCACATAGGAGGCAGAAGTTTCACCATCGGGGGATAAGAAAATATCGCGGGCATCAAAAAAAAGATTATCCCATATTTTACCATTTAAACATACACCGTAGGAGTCTCCCTTTTTTATGTTGAAGGCAATGCTTTTTCCACTTAAGTCAGTTTTAAGATTCCATGCATAATCAAAAGTTTCTTCTAAAAGAGAGTCATCCTTTGCTAATGTCCATTCATAATTTTGAAGAACAAGACAGATTAGGCTTCCCTCTTGAGTATACTGAGGGAAACAGATTCTTTCAAAGATATTTTCCCATATTTTTCCATTTATGCATGTAGTTACTTTTTTATCTTCAATTTCTACAGTAGCAGATATCTTTTCTCTATCAGCACTTACAATGAGTTCATGAACAAAGAGAAATTTTTCTTTCCATTCATTAATATCACAGATTAATTTTTCCTCTATATCCCAGTCCCAATTGACCATGTTAATCGTTATTTATTAAAAAACAGATTTTCAAAAAAGTCAAGAGTTTTTTCTTATTTTTCAGTATATTTGCTGTGTTTATCTGTATAAAAATATTGAAAATTAATATAAGATTAAGTGTTATAATAAAAAATGCGTGATAATTCTTTAGCTCACATATGGTATGGCAAAGAGAGAATTCTTAAGCCTGTTAAAAGACTTCCAAAACAAAAAATGAGTGAACTTTTCGGTATTGACAGGCAAAAAGATTTGCTTATTTCAAATACAAAAGCTTTTATTGAAGGGAAACGAGTAAATAATGTATTATTATGGGGTGAAAGAGGCACAGGTAAAACAACTCTTATAAGGGCTTTGATTAACTATTTTGAAGATTCTCCTTTAAGAATAATTCAGGTTTTAAAGACTGATATAGATACAATTCCTTTTCTTTATGATATCATTTATGAATATGAAGATTTAAGATTTATT
>JAOAGB010000055.1 GCA_026415995.1 Thermodesulfovibrio sp.
ATAAGATTTTTGGAGGCTTAAAATGAGAGTTGGTGTAATAGCTGGAGGAATTTCTTCTGAAAGAGAAGTATCTTTAAGAAGTGGTCAGGCAGTATTTAATGCTTTAAAAGATCTTGGCTATAATGTTGTATTTATAGATGCTGGAGAAAACCTTTGTGAAAAAATAAAAATGGAAAAAATAGATTTAGCTTTTTTAGTTTTACATGGTGGATGGGGAGAAAATGGAGGAATTCAGGGTTTTCTTGAGGTAATGGGAATTCCATATACAGGTTCAGGAGTTTTAGCCTCTGCTTTAGCAATGGATAAGGAAGCCACAAAAAAGATTTTTATTTATCATGGAATACCCGTGCCTCCTTTTCAAGTTATTTATAGGGAAGAATTCCCCCAGACTTCAATGTCTTCTTTATCTATTAACAAAATAAACCCTTTGACGCTTTCTTTTCCATGTGTTGTCAAGCCTGCAGAGGAAGGTTCTTCTGTGGGAGTCAATATCGTAAAGAATGAAAAAGAACTGGAGGATGCATTAAATGAAGCTTTTAAGTTTGGTAGAAAAGTAATAATAGAAAAATTTATAGAAGGAAAAGAAATACATATAGGGATACTTGGAGACAGGGTTTTAGGAGGCGTTGAAGTAAGACCTAAAAAAGGATTTTATGATTATGAAGCAAAGTATACGAAAGGACTTACTGAATATATTTTACCACCTGAAATTGATTATCTCCTATATGAAAAACTTAAGGAATTAGGGCTCAGAGCTCATAAAGCCTTAGGATGTAAGGGAGGGACAAGAGTGGATATGATAGTTGACAGAGAGGGAAATCCCTATGTTCTTGAGGTTAACACAATCCCTGGAATGACCGAGACTTCTCTTTTGCCTAAGATAGCCTCTTTATCAGGGTATGACTTTAAGAGTTTGGTTAAAGAAATTTTAGAACTTACAATTAAAGAAAATGAAAAATAAAAAGATAATTGTTATAGGCTTTCTTATTGGATTTTTATTTCTTATTTTTATCTCTCTCAAGTTATTAATTATTAGAAATGTGGTTATTGTAGGAAATAAAAATCTTACAGAAACGCAGATAAGACATGCTTTAGGCTTAAAGGAAGGAAACTCTATTATTTATCCAAGCTCAAAAACTTTATATGAACGTCTTAGAAAGGTTTCTTGGATTAAAGATGCAATAATTAGAAAGGATCTTAATGGAACATTGACAATACAGATAAAAGAATCTATTCCTGTGGCAATAGCAATGTCTGAGGACAAGGCATATCTCATTGACTATGAAGCACAGATACTTGAGGATTTCACTGAAAAACTTAAGCATTCTCAAATCTTTTTACCAACTATAAAAGGTATTGATCCCTTTAAAAATAGGGAAACTTTGCATGCAGCAGTTGAATTGCTTAATTTTATAAATTCGAAAAATTTAGCACATTCTCAAGATGAAATAATCATAACAGGCAGTCAACCGGATAATTTAACTATGAATATGAACAATATTAAGATAATAGTTGGTAATGGAGATTTTGAAACTAAATTTTCAAAGTATGCTATTGTTAATTCAGAAATCCGGAAAAGAGGTTTAAATGTTCAATATGTGGACTTAAGATTTCCAGACAAAGTTATTGTAAAACCATTGGAGTAGATGATTAAAATGGATGAATTAATAAAAATAGTAGACATAGGAACTTCAAAAATTTCCCTATTAGTTGGAAAGATTAATACCCAAAAAATAGAAGTTCTCTTTCTTAATAGTTATCCTTCCTCTGGTATAAAAAAGGGGAAAGTAGTAGATATGGATGCCTTAACAAATTCTCTTAAAAGAGTGGTATCTGATTTTGAAACAAAATTAGATACAAAAATTAAAAAAGCATCTATTTGTTATTCGGGAATAGATATTAAAGGTAACCAAAGCAGTGGTACAGTAAAGATAAGAAAAAAGATAATTACCGAGGAAGATGTAAATTTTGCAATTGATTCAGCTTCTGCAATGGTGATACCACAGGATAGAGAGATAATACATATTCTACCAGTAGAGTTTATAGTAGATGACAATACAGGGATTAAAGATCCTGTTGGTATGAGAGGACTTAGACTGGAAGCAAAAGTATATGTTATTACAGCATCATCTAATCAAATTCAAAATATTATAACCTGTTGTAATAAATCGGGATTTGAAGTGGAAGAAGTTATTCTTCAGGGCATAGCTTCTTCAGAAGCTGTTCTTAGTCAACATGACAAAGATTTTGGTTGTTTAGTCATAGACATAGGAGCAGGGACAACGGATATGGCGATTTTTTATGATGGCTATATAAAACATATATCTAATTTCCCAATTGCAGGAAATCATATAACTAATGACCTTGCCATAGGTCTTAAAATTTCACATAATGAGGCAGAGAGAATAAAAACACAATTTGGAATTGCTTTACCAGAAATCAATTTTATTCCTTCAAATAATCATTTAAAAGAAGCCTATGCTCAGCTTGGAAACTTAAATTCAAAAAATCGTCTAAGTGAAATAGAAATTGTGGGGAATGATAGAAATCCAGTTAAGATCCCTACAACAGTAATAAAAGAAATAGTGAGTGCAAGATGTGAGGAAATTATTGAAATTATAAAAGGTGAAATTAATTCTTTACCAGAAGATATCAATATTTCTTCTGCTATTCTCACAGGTGGAACAGCTCTTATGCAAGGTCTTCCTATCTTTGCTGAGAGTTTGCTATCCTTACCTGTAAGAATAGGAAGACCTGATACAGGCTTAGTTTCACTTTTTTCTGAAATGGGCTGGGATGATGTTTCAATATATGATAATGAAACTTTAGTCAAAAATCTTACTCCTCAATTTTCTTCACTTATAGGAGCATTTATTTATAGAACAAGAGAAGAGCTATACGGTAGGACAAGTTCAGAATTTGAAAAATTTTTTGAAAAATTAAAAAAATGGCTTAATAGTTTAATTAATAAATGAGGAGGTATCCCATGTTTGAAATTGAAGAATCTGAAAGACCGATTGCGAAGATAAAGGTTATAGGAGTTGGTGGTGCCGGTACCAATGCTGTCAATGCAATGATTTCTTCAGGTGTTTACGGAGTTGAATTTATCGCTGTTAACACAGATATTCAACATCTTGAAATTTCTCTTGCTCCTATAAAGGTACAGATAGGAAAAGAATTGACAAGAGGTCTTGGTGCAGGTTCTGATCCTGAATTAGGTAAGAAAGCAGCTTTAGAAGATAAAGATACTTTAATTTCCTGTATTGAAGGTTCAGACCTTCTTTTTATCACTGCCGGAATGGGTGGTGGCACAGGAACAGGGGCATCTCCTGTGATTGCTTCTTTAGCCAAAGAATTAGGGATTCTTACTGTAGCAGTTGTTACTAAGCCCTTTTATTTCGAAGGTAAAAAGAGGCTTCATAACGCAGTGGTAGGTATTAAAGAGTTAAGAAAATATGTTGATACAATTATAACTATTCCAAACGATAAAATTCATCTTGTTGTTGAAAAAGGAACTCCATTGGTTAAATCCTTTGCCATAGCTAATGATATTTTAAGGCAAGCAATTCAGGGAATTTCAGATCTAATTCTTAGTCCAGGATTTATTAATAGAGACTTTGCAGATGTTAAAACTATAATTGAAAAATCAGGTAAAGCTGTAATAGGCCTCGGAACATCTCTAAAGGAAGAAAGTGCAAAACAGGCAGCTTTGAAAGCAATTAAAAATCCTCTACTTGAAGAAACCTCTATAGAAGGTGCTCGGAGGATTCTTATTAATATTACAGGTGGTTTTGATTTAACGCTTGATGAAGTGCAGGAGATTGCCTCCACAGTTTATGATGTAGCCCATGAGGAGGCAAATATAATATTTGGGACCGTTGTAAAGCCTGAGATAGAAAATGAGATTTTTGTCACTGTTATTGCTACAGGATTTGAAGATAAACCTGAGGAAATGGAGATATCAAAAACAGAAAAATGGATTCCTAAAAAATCTGGTTTATCTTTAAAGGAAACAAAGAAAATTATATCTAAGGATTTTAGTTCTCTTTCATCATTTAAGAAAACTGCTACCAATCCCGATTTATTTTCAATAAATAATGAAAAAGATTCTGATATAAATAAACAATTAAAGGAACCAGAATTAAATTCTACAATTGATTTATCGGAAAATAAAGAGAAACAAGAGATTGCAGAAAGTAAAACATCTTCCACTGTTAATGATAATAATACAAAGATATTAGAAAGCAAAAAAGAAGAAAAAGAAAATTCAGAAAAATCTTATAATTCTCAACAACCTGTAGATATATTAAAAGAACCGTCCCTTGAAATTCCTGAAAATCTCGAAGACGAAACTGATATTCCTGCCTATCTCAGAAAAAAATGTAAAATACTTAATGAGAAAGATAATTGAAAAAATTAACCTTCTTCTTCAAAAAGAAAAAGGAACAATAAGAAAGGAACATGGCGGAAGAATAAAAATATGCCTCCTATATCCAAATTTTTATAGGATAGGCATTAGTAATTTAGGTTTCCAAACTGTTTATAGACTTTTTAATGAAAGAAAAGATGTTGTCTGTGAAAGAAGTTTTCTTCCATCTCAAGATGAATTAACAGAATATAAAGAAACTACGCTAATTTCTTTTGAATCAAAAACTCCCCTCTATGAATTTGATATTTTAGCTTTTAGTCTATGTTTTGAGAATGACTATCCTAATATTTTAAAAATTCTTGATTTTGCTAAAATTCCAATGCTGTCTAAGGAGAGAAAACCTAACCAACCCCTTTTAATAGCTGGTGGGGTTCTATGTTTTTCTAATCCAGAACCAATCGCAAATATTTTTGATGTAATTTTTGTAGGAGAAGCGGAAGATTTAATTGACAATTTTATAACAATCTACAGGGAGGTAAAGCAAAATTCTTATGAACAAGATTTCAAATACAATCTTAAACTTCAACTTCTAAAAAATAAAGGTTTTTATGTGCCAGAGGCTTATGAGGAAATTTATGAAAGTTCAGGTAAAATTATAGGAAGAAAAAATTTATGGAAAGATACACCTAATACAATAAAGAGAGTCTTCTGCAAAGATTTTTTTCATAAGTTTAGCTTTTCCCAGTTAGTTACTACAGAATCTATTTTCCCAAATATGTTACTTGTTGAAGCAATGCGTGGCTGTCCATTTAGATGCAGGTTTTGTCTTGTAGGTCATGTTTTTAATCCTGTACGTAAAGCATCAGTAGATAATTTGAGAATCAAAGTTAAAGAGACCTGCAATTTAGATAGTCATACTGTAGGAATTATCACGCCTTCTCTTTCAGCTTATGGAGAAATCAGGGATTTAATAAAAGATGAAAACATAGAACTTTCCTTTACTTCATTAAGGGCAGATAAGCATACTTTAGAGATTATAAAACATATCTCCAAGAGAAAAACTTTGACTTTAGCACCAGAGGCAGGTTCAGAAAGGCTTAGAAGAGTGATAAAAAAGGGAATATTGGAAGAAGACCTATTAATGATTTCCGAGAAGCTCTCAGAGACTACAGTTGAAAACCTTAAACTATACTTTATGATAGGGTTACCATTTGAAGAGGACGAGGACATAGATGAGATTATTAAACTTATAAAAAAAATAAGAGAAAAATTTTCTCGCAA
>JAOAGB010000109.1 GCA_026415995.1 Thermodesulfovibrio sp.
TAAAGTTGAGATGATTGAACAACTTGTGAGATTAATGAACAAAGGAAAAAATTATATTGGAACACTTGTTAAACAAATTGAAGATGAAAAAGATTTTCAAAATCCCCATATAGTAAAGGTAGTATTTAATGAAAAGGGATACGCCCTCTATTTTTCAAGGTCTCCTATACCTTTTAATAGAGAAAAATTTATAACAGGGCTATCTCAAAATCATTTTATGTATAAACACATTGGAATTTACGGCTACACAGTTAAGATTCTCAAAAAATTTGTTAATCTTCCTCAGTCAGCATTGGAAAAAATTGAATCCTTAGAACAGTTAAGAGCCTTAGAGAATGGTATAAAAATTAAAGTAAGTATTACTGAATATGATTCCTTTGGAATAGATACTCCCGATGACCTTAAAACTGCAGAAGAACTTTTCCCTATCTTTTCAAAGCCACAATAAATCCGGGCTTAACATTATATTCTGCCTTTACAATACCAATTGAATTTTCATCTGTTGACTTTTGGACAATAACATTTCCTATAGGTATTCCCTTTTCTGTATAGATATTTAAAACATCTCCTGGCTTAATATTGTTTTTTTTGCCTAAACCAAAGGCTATTTCTGTTACAAAATCTGATCTTCTAACAAAGAAAACTTCAGCTTGTCCATTTTGTAGCATAAGAAACTCGATTTTATTTGAAAGCTTTAACATAAAAATAACTACCATAACTATTAATAAAATAGAGGTTCCAAAAACTATCCATGGTGAAATTCCTGTAGCTTTTGTAATTAATGACATGGAGCTCCTATTTAGACTTGTAATATTTTCATGAACTCTAACAATAAATACAAAAGGTTTTTTAGACTCATTTTCCTTTATATTAATTGTTAATTTGTACTCCCCTGGCTTTATATTAGGATCAACTTTTAATACACCTCTCCATTCTGTTCCTCCAACCCAAAAGCCTGAGTAAATTGAGTCAAATTGAAGCTTTATCATATCTGAGGTGGAAATATATGAAAGCTCTCCTACATCGTTTACTTTCTTTTCTAAAGGAGCATTAACATTAATAGATTGCCCAGGTAAAATATTTACTAAATTCATGGGATGTAAAAGTCTATTAACACATCCATCAATAAAAGAAATAGCCATAATTATAATGAATAATAATCCCAATTTTCCTAAAAAAGCTCTTTTGCGGATTATACCTTTAATATTTGCTGGTTTGTTTAATATTTGAGAATCTTTGAATAATTCCTCTTTTTCATTAAGTTGAGCATATAATGCTTTTTGTTCCTCTGACTCTTTAGTAATTACTTGTGAAGAGTCCTCAACCTGTCTTCTAACAAGCTTTTTAAGTATTATTCTGCCAATTATAAATGTTGGAATTATTAAAAGTATAAAATACTGAACAAAAATTAAAGTTACATTTTCAGGATCCTTGCTCGCTTCATATAGGCTAAAGATTAATTCTGCGAGGATTATAAGATTAAAGATAACAAGAAGAATAATATTTCTACGATTCACTATTAAAGGTTTCCTCCGCTAATATTAAGATAAGCCCCCATCAACTTTGATGGGGGCATTAAAAGTCTATTTTTTGTATATATCAGTCTTAGATATATTCATGAATTTGTGAGCCTTACCGGGTTCTCTATAGTAAATACGGACTTCATCACCTGCAATCCATGTCTCAGGTGGACGATTAATGTGTTCCTCTGGAACTTTAAAAGTAGCAAGAAGTTGTTGTCTGGAAGAGTAAACGGTTACAGTCTTTTTCTCTTTGTCAATAATTGGGAATTTTTTGCCTGCTACCAGAGGATTTTCTTTCTTTATACCAGTTTTCTTTTCTACTACTTCAATTGGAATATTTAAGAAGTTCTGGGTTGCGTCATCAAATATAACAATTAGATTTTTTTCAAGGTCAAGCTTCATTCTCTTTCCTACTGTAGGTTCAGGTCCCATATGGTCAGGGTCATCAGGAACTTTATATACATGTGGTGGTAAAGTGTTATAATCAGGATTTCTAAAATCCTGTCTTGAATCTGCTATTAATGTTACCAATCCTTTTTGTTTATCATAGGCAATTACTCTACCCTGGTCTACCTTTCCAAATTCTTTCGGATGCAAAGCTAATAAAGCTACTATAGCTCCAATAAAGGTTAATACAAAGTAAATATAAAGAACCTTCTCTATACCTGTTGCGTGTTTCCATGAAATAGCCATATACTCCCTCCTTATTAATTATGCTTGACCCATTTTCTTCATCTTAACTTCTTGTCTCATTCCAATAACTGCCTTAACCACAATTATCACCATCAAAATTGATAGACCACCAAGAATTGTAACCGTAGAAACATCATCTAACCATTTTAAATCATACATTCTTGCAATAAGTTTTTGTCCAATTGATAAAGCAGCAATACAGACAGCAGAACCAAATAGCACTCTTATTATAATTCCTTTAAAGTATTTTGTTGCAACAGCTCCAAACTGTGCACCTATACCAGCTCCAATAAGCATTACAAAGACAGCTAAGAGTTCTGTTCTACCTTTCCATGTGTAAGTAAAGGTACCATAAAGACCTGATATCATAACTTCAAAAAGGTCTGTTCCAACAGCAACATGTGTAGGACAGCCAACAAGGTATATTAAGGCAGGCATTCTTATTAATCCACCACCAATTCCAAGCAGACCTGCGATAACTCCTGTGGCAAAACCTACAATCATTGGTAACCATATGGATACTCTGATCTGAGCTTCCTTAAAGTTCATAACTGGAGGAATTTTAATCTTATGAAGAGTTTTATACCATGTAACACCACTTGCTAATTTGTCTAACTGCTCACCCTTTTCCTTAGCCAGTTTTTCTTTTTTCTTCAATTTTGCATAGTCAAGTAATACGGTGGCAAAAATAAAGGCAAGAAGAATTAAATATATAATACGAAGATATAGATCAACTTTACCTATTCTTTCAAGAAACATGACTATCTGAGCACCGACTTCAAATCCTATCATTGTTCCAAGCATCATGGCAATTCCAAGAGGATAGTCAACATTTCCAAATTTAGCATGTCGTATTGTAGAGACAATAGATTTTCCCGCCATATGGGCAATATCAGTTCCAATTGCAAAAGCCATTGGAAACCCTAATATATTAAGTCCTGGAGTTATCATCCAAGCTCCACCCATTCCGTAAAAGCCACCTAAAATTCCAACTCCTAAGCCTAATATGACTAATCCAGGCCAGAAAAGATCAACTCCTGAAATTGGCATATGCAAATATAACCATTCCATATATTACCCTCCTTTTAGTTTTTTTAAGAATTAGTGTTCAGCAAGTTCTCTCTTTGTAAGATCAATTCCAGTTAAACTTAACAAATAGTCAGCAACAAATCCAATTAAAATTCCAGCGACAGGTGTAACACAACCAGTGAGAATCGTGAAAAGTAACATGTTGTCATTATAAAGATTTGCCCACCACAAGCTTAATCCTGAAAGACCTTTTGTATAAGCCACAACAACAAGAGGTGGAGCTTTCTGACCTGCTGCTAATGCAATATTAGGAAGCATGGATACTAAACCAATTACTGAGAAAATAATGGCAAACAATTTTTTCATACCTTCACCCTCCTTTTATTTTATTTAACAATTAAAACACTACATGGTGTAAGAGATACAATTTTTGTAGCAGTACTTCCTATGCCTGTGCCTGGGAATTCACCTGTGCCTCTATGACCCATTATTATTAAATCAAACTTTTCCTCCTTTGCTTTTCTGATTACATTGTCAGCTGGAAAAACACCTCTTTCAAGAACGGTTTTAACAGAAATACCTTTTTTGTCAAAAACTTCTTTGGCTTTGTTGATAGCTTTTTGCGCTTCAGCATCCAATTTTTCTCTAATATCACCAGGATATTCAATATCTGCCAACCCTGCATAAATAGCAACCGACATAATAGTGACTTCTGCCTTTTCCTTTTCTGCCATTTCAGCTGCTTTGTTTACAGCCTTCATAGCATACTCTGAACCATCCGTAGGTACTAATATTTTCATACCACCCTCCTTAAGAAATTTTTAAACTTCCTTAGCAAATAAATTATTTCTTCTCCCTCACCTCCCTTCAGTTGTGAAGAATTATAAATAATAAAAGAAATAAATTGCAATCCTGTAAAGCCGTATAATTATATTGCAATATCCATGCCTGGATGAAAATATTGGTAATCTCTTATATAAAAAGAGCAACTGAACTAAATTGTTTCATAATGATGCATTGTATAAAAGTAAATTTCTCTTTGATTTTAAAATGGTTGCTATAATAAACAATTTCTATAGACTTAATCCAAATAAACTGCAATAAAATGTTGCATATTTGTAAAATATTACATTAAAAAATTTTTTATTACATTAATATTAAGCTATAGCAATTTAAAACAATATCATGTTAAAATTAACGTAAAATGCCTAAATATATATTTATAACTGGTGGAGTTGTTTCTGCTCTTGGCAAAGGTATTGCAGCATCGGCAATTGGAGCTTTGCTTGAGGCCAAGGGATTTAAGATTACCATTCAAAAACTTGATCCCTACATAAATGTTGATCCAGGCACTTTAAGTCCCTTTGAACATGGAGAAGTTTATGTAACCGATGATGGATGTGAAACAGATTTAGACCTTGGCCATTATGAAAGGTTTACTCATTTAACTACTTCTCATGTCAATAATTATACGTCTGGGAAAATATATTTTAATGTAATCTCTAAGGAAAGAAGAGGCGACTATCTTGGACATACTGTTCAAGTAGTGCCTCATGTTACTGACGAAATAAAAGAGGCAATTAAGTCTGCAGCAATAGACAACAAATATGATATTGTAATTGTGGAAGTTGGTGGTACGGTTGGAGACATTGAAGGACTTCCATTTCTTGAGGGAATAAGGCAATTTAGATATGATGTGGGAAGAGAAAATGTTTTATATATTCATTTAACGCTTGTTCCATATGTAAAGAGTGCTGGAGAACTTAAAACAAAACCAACTCAGCATAGTGTAAATAGTCTAAGGGCAATAGGAATCCAGCCTGATATTTTGATATGTAGGGCAGATAGACCCCTTCCAGATGGACTTAAGAAAAAAATAGCCTTACATTGCAACCTTGATTTTGATTCTGTTATATCAGCTCACGATGTGGAGACTGTTTACGAGGTTCCACTTAATTTCAAAAATGAAGGACTTGATCTTCTTATAGAAAAGAAACTTTCTTTGCCTCATAGAGTAGAGGATTTAACACTTTGGGAAGAAGTTGTTAATAAAATTAAAAATCCAGAAACTGATGTTAATATAGCAGTTGTAGGTAAATATGTGGGATTAAGGGATTCATATAAAAGTCTTACAGAAGCTTTATTGCATGGTGGAATAGCTAACAATGCAAGAGTAAATATTATATGGGTAAATTCAGAGGAGATAGAAAAGGATGGAGCAAAACCATATCTGAGTGATGCTCATGGTATTTTGATTCCTGGAGGATTTGGCACTCGCGGAATTGAAGGCAAAATTGAAGCAATTAGATATGCACGAGAAAATAAAATCCCATTCTTTGGAATATGTTTGGGAATGCAGTGCGCTGTTATAGAGGCAAGTAGAAATCTTGCAAAGCTTAATGCTAACTCAACAGAATTCGATCCTGATACAGAGAATCCTGTTATTTATCTAATGGAAAGATGGTTTAATCCAAGAACAGGAAAATATGAAATTCGTTCAATAGAGTCTCAAAAGGGTGGAACAATGAGACTTGGAGCATATCCATGCACCATTAAGGAAGGAACAAAAGCCTTTGATGCTTATAGAACAAAAGAGATTTCTGAACGGCACAGACATAGATATGAATTTAACAACAAATATATTCCTATTCTTGAAGAAAACGGAGTTGTTTTTAGTGGTACATCTCCTGATGGTCAACTTGTAGAGATTATTGAACTAAAGGAACATCCATGGTTTTTAGGATGTCAGTTTCATCCAGAATTTAAATCAAAACCTTTTAAACCACATCCTCTATTTAAGGCATTTATCAGAGCCTCTCTGCAAGAAAAGAGATTGCTTTTTAAATAAAAAAGGGTGTCTTTAAAAGACACCCTTTCAATGCTTTCAAAATTTTTAATTAGGCTTTTATCTGTTTTTCTCCATATTTATCAAAGATAGCCTTTTCTTTGACAGAAGATGCAATTTTATAGAGTATAGTAAGAACAAAGAAACCGAATGACCAAACTCCTATAGTTATTATCGTTTCTGGTAAGGTAGGCCAATATTCGAAAACCCTATCGAATGCATTTGGAATAAAACCACCCACAACAAGTGTGATACCTTTTTCAAGCCACATGCAGAGAAAAGTACTTGCAGCTCCTATGGCAAGGGTAACTTCCCACTTTCTTAATGGAGGGGTAACTAAAATAAGGACACCTATCGCTGCAAGAAGCACACAAATACTCATTACAGGTACAAGTTTAGAATATCCCTCTAATCCTTTGAATAGATAGATAATTGAATACTGATGGCTTGTTATTCCACTGTAGAAGGCAGTGAAGACTTCAAATAGATAAAAGGCAATTGTGACTAATAGGAAATAGGCTGCTGTTTTTGCAAGGGTCTGAATGGCTTCTTTCCCCGGATCAAAATTGGTAAACTTTCTAATAAGCATGCATAGAATTACTAAAAGAGAAGGACCTGATGCAAAGGCTGAGGATAAAAATTTTGCTGCCATAATAGCAGTCATCCAATAATCTCTACCTGGTAAGCCTTGGTACAAGAAAGCTGTGACAATGTGGATTGAAGGCGCCCAGCAGATGGCAATATAAAGAAATGGTTTAATCCATCTTGGAGGGGGTGCTCCCTTTTTCTCAGACATGAGAATGACCCATCCACAGAGAATGTTCAGAATCAGATAGCCACTTAAGACAATCATATCATAAAACATAACAGAGTTAGGTGTTGGATGCAAAAGAACATTAAGCACTCTCATTGGTTGTCCGAGGTCAACAAAGATAAAAAGCATGCACATTAAAATAGCAGGTATTGCAAGAAATTCACCAATAATAGCAATTCTTCCATATTTTTTATAATTATGAAGATAATATGGCAATACAATCGTTACTGCAGAAGCTGCGACTCCGACAAGAAAGGTAAATTGACCAATATATAAACCCCAGGATACGTCTCTGCTCATCCCGGTAATTCCTAATCCGATTTGAAACTGATATAAGTAAGTGATAACACCAGCGCCAATTAGTATTGCTAAAAAGAATAACCAGCCCCAGTATCTTGGACTTCCTTTTAACGCAAGTTCAAGCATTTTTCATCCTCCTATAGTAGGTAATATACACTCGGTTTTGTTCCGAGTTTAGCTTTTCGCCTAATAGCAAAATTTGAAGAGAGAATTTTTCTTATTTCCGAGTTAGGATCTGTTATGTCGCCATACATTATAGCACCATTTGAAGCTTCTACGCATGCTGGAGGAAGCCCTCTGTCAATTCTTTCATAGCAGAATGTGCATTTTTCAACAACACCCCTCATTCTAAATGGAAATTCTGGATTTTCATTTTTTATGTATTGTCTGGGGTCTTTCCAGTTAAAACTTCTCGCTCCGTAAGGACATCCAGCCATACAGAATCTACAACCGATGCATCTGTGCATGTCCATCATTACAATGCCATCTTTTCTTTTGAAGGTTGCCTTTGTAGGGCAAACTCTTACACAAGGAGGATTTTCACAGTGATTGCACAATACTAAAACAGGCATATTTTTAATTTCAGGTGACATGTAGTCATCTTTCATCTCTGGAAAGGCGTTCTTAAATTTTTCTTCCCATATCCATTTTATTTCCTCTTTAGGATTCAATATCTTTGGCACATTATGTATACGGTGGCATACTTCTGTGCAATCATGTATTATTTTTTGATCAAGCTTTTTTAAGTCTATGACCATTGCCCATCTTTTAGCTTGTAATGCCTCAGGAACTTTTTTATATTTTTCAGCAAATGCCTCAATCTCTCCTTTACCTACTACTTCAAACATGGACCAGCCACCAAGTCCCATAAATGTGCCTATACCTAATATTTTTAGGAACTCTCTTCTATTGATATTGCTCATAGTGCTGCCTCCTTCTTGATATTCTCCTTAGGCTCAATGTGGCAATCCCAGCAGTATGGCTTCACTTTTACATAATTATGACATTCATCGCAGAACTTTGACTTATTTGAATGACACTGCATACAGGTATTCTGTAAGCTCATATTAAAAGTTTTACCTTGGCTATTTACATAGAGAGTTTTTCCATCTCTTACCACCGCATCTCTCCATTCGATAAGCATTTTCATGTGCTCTTTTCTCATGAAGTCTTTAGATTCAACACATTTTCTTTCAGCTTCAGGAAGTTTCATTATTTCCGGTGTATCTATCTTGGGATTAGCCTTTATGTACTCCTTTCCTATGCTTAATGTGAATGGTAGAGTAACCAAGGCAATAAAGATAATCAATCCAAAAATTATTTTTCCTCCATCATACATAGTTACTCACCTCCCTTTCCTGGTAGTGGCTCCATTCTTAGATTCATCTCTCTTTCTTTTTCACCCTTCATTATCATTGCATTTGCAACAAGTTCCGTAACTCCAGATACTCTCACTCCCGGTACCCAGTAATTCATTAATGGTGGTAAGGCTGCTCTGTCTATGGCGCATATGTTAGCAAGAAGGTTAACACCAAATTTTTCATGGACATATCTTACTGCATTTGCCCTTGGGAAACCTCCTCTCATTCTTTGTTCCATTATTTCTCCAGCATTCAGTCCAGAACCACTTCCGCAGCAGAAAGTTTGTTCTCTTATTGTTTCATCTGGCATATCATAGAAGTGATTGCAGACATTTTTAATGATATATCTTGGTTCTTCAAACATGCCCATGCCTCTTGAAACATTGCAAGAGTCATGGAATGTTACAATTAAATTATCATTTCTGCTTTTATCAAATTTAAGAACACCGTGTCTTATAAGGTCTGCAGTAAATTCACTTATGTGAACTATTTTAGTTGATTTGGCATGTTCAAATTTTGTTCCTGTAATTGGAGACACCGGTTCTTCAAGAAAATCAATAGGTCCAAACCATGTGTCATGGTATTGATGCCAGACTCTCCACATGTGTCCACATTCTCCACCAATAATCCATTTTACTCCTAATCTTTTTGCTTCTTCATATATTTTAGAGTGCAATCTCTTTGCCATCTCTAAGGATGTGAAGAATCCAAAATTTCCACCTTCACAGGCAAAGGTACTCCAAGTATAGTCAAGTCCTAATTCATGAAATAGCATCATGTAACCCATACAGTTATAGATACCAGGATCTGCAAAGAGGTCTCCTGAAGGAGTAATAAACAAAATCTCGGCACCTTTTTTATTTATAGGAGGCTCTATCCTAATTCCTGTTATATCCTCAATATCATTACACATAAATTCAAGTGTTGATTTCATTGTATGAGGCTCGATACCAAGATGGTTTCCTGTTCTATAACAGTTTGCCACAGGTCCTGATATCCAGTCTGTATTTAACCCCAAGAGATTAAGTAACTCTCTTGCCATAATGGTTATCTCAGCTGTGTCAATTCCATAGGGACAGAAGAGAGAGCAACGTCTACACTCTGTACATTGATAGAAGTAATACCAGAGTTCCTTTAATACATCAAGGTCAAGTTCTCTTGCTCCACCATTTCTTCCGAAAATTTTTCCGCTTGATGTGAAATACTTCCTGTACACAGACCTGAGAAGTTCTGCTCTTAAAACAGGCATGTTTTTCGGATCTCCTGTTCCAATAAAGAAATGGCACTTGTCAGCACAGGCACCGCAACGAACACAGATATCCATAAATACATGGAATGTTCTAAATCTTTCAATTCTTTGTTTAATTCCTTCAAGTACTATTTTTTTCCAGTCCTCTGGCAGTTTCCAGTCAGGATCGGTAACATGAAAGTCTCTTGCATTAGGCATATCAACATAGGCAAGATTTTTAGCTTTTGCTCCATAGCAGTAAAAACCTGGTTTAAACTCTACAGGTAAAGTATCCATCCAAGGTTTGGATGGCATTTTCTTTAAATTAACATCTGAAATTAATTCTTCTGGTCTTGGAAGTCCCATATTATCACTCCTTTTCTACTGGTATTCCAGCTTTTTTCATTTTTTCTCTAAATTCATCTTCATATTCTTCATAATGACGGTGTTTAACTGGATATTCCCATGGATTTACATGCCTTTCCATTCTATTGTTATTAGCCAAATTTCGTGTAGGACTTAAAAACACACCACCCATATGCATTAACTTACTGAATGGGAAATATGCAAAAAGTATACTTACTAAGAATAGATGAATATAAAAAAGACTTCCAATTCCCTTGGGAACAACTGGTTTAAAGTAAACCAATCCAAGAGTAAGTTCTTTTATAGCTGTTACATCAACTTTAAAGAAGTATCTCATTAAAACACCAGTTGTAATAATACCTAAGATTAAAAACAGAGGGAAATAATCTGATGGCAGAGAAATATATTTTATTTTAGGATCAAGAATTCTTCTGCCAAGCAAGTAAAGAAGAGCAGCTAAAATAGAAAGATTCGTTATATAAAGAATTGGTGAACCAAGTATATGCACCTGTAGGAATGAATCTAATGACTCCACAATTGATATAACCCAAGGAGTTTCTGGTGTAAAAAATCTCATGTGCCTTAAGAATATGACCAAGAAGGAATAATGAAATGCTATGGCACCAAGCCAAAGCCATTTACTTGAACCAACATAAAGCCTGCCTTGTAGAATTTCAGCTTTTGTGTTTCTAAAAAGACTTCTAAAGGTAAAGACCTCAAAGAACATTCTTAATGCTACACCCCAGGCAGTTGAAGGATTATCAATTTTGTTTTGTTTAAACCAAAGCGAAGAATAATGTTGTCCAGCAGTTGTTGGAATTCGGTATGGCACAGGAGATTTACCCCATTGAACCATTCGATAAATAAACCCGAGCACAAATATGATGAACGCAGCATATGGAAATACAACGGCAAATAAGGCGTTCAAACCAATAACTGCTGTTCCCAAATAGGCAAACAATATTAATCCTAAGACTGATATTAAAGCTAATCCTATGCCCATCTCACCCTACCTCTCTTTATGATTTTTTATTTAGTTTCCAAAATTTTATCGTCAATTTCTGTTACGATATTCCACTTTTTCAGTAGCCACCATGTTCTGTCCATGAGTTCCTTAGCTTTGATATCATAAATCCTCTCTCTATACTTCATAAAAATATCGAATGCTACCAGAGCTAAAGAATCAATCCTTGACATTAATTCCATTAATTCATTTGAATCCGCTTCTTTATGGAGCGTACTATATATAGCTTTTTTAATTAAGAAAATAAAGCCAACAGCTTGAGATGGTGTAAAATCTTGTACCGCTCTAATTTGAATAATATTCTCTAAGGGTGAAAGAAAGCTTTCCAAGTCAGCATCGGCAATAATATTATCAATAATTTGCTCAACAGATAGATTGGTGTTATAACCTATAGGATTTGTAAATTTTTTATTTTTTCCTTTCAAAAAAATCTGACTCTGTTCCGGATAAGTGGAAATAATTAAATCAAAAGCCTTATTAATTATATTCTCTCTCTTTTTTGAAAGGAGATTATTAATACTCATCTTTCTCCCTTAGAATAATATTTTTGGTTAGGAACATTGAGTAAATATTAGCAAAGCGCTTCTTATTTCCCAAAAGAAAAAAGGGGCAGTTCCCTGCCCCTTACTATAAACTATACGCATCCAGTTGGCTTTGGCAATCCTGCATATCTACAGGCCTGCTTTGCCGGTCCATCTGGGAACAATGCATAGAGATATTTGGTGTTTCCTTTATCAGGACCAAATGCCTTTGCCATTTCTTTAACAAGAATCTTAATCATAGGAGCAATTTGGTATTTCTGATAATAGTCTCTTAAAAAGTTAATAACTTCCCAGTGCTGTTCAGTTAATGTGATTCCATCTCCCTGAGCTAAGAACTCTGCAAGCTCTGGTGTCCAGTCATCGAGATTCTGAATGTAGCCGTCTTCATCCAGCTCGATCTGTTTTCCCTTAAATTCAATAGTTGCCATCTTCTCAACCTCCTTTTAGTTTTTTAAAAAAATTTTAACATCTTCAATAAATTCACTTCAAGAGTATATTAACTCTAAAGTATACTCTGTTTCAAAGTCAAATAAATTTAGCTTATAAACTTATAAATATTTTTCAGCTTTTGATGTTTTAACTTTTATTACATTACCTTTGCTATACACAGATAGGAGAGTATTTTTAATATCTTCAGATACAGGCACTTTACTTTTAGTTTTAAAGATCAATATGGCAGTAAGAGCCTTTATCTCATCATTTTCATGGTTTAGCAGATTTTTTAATTCAGTCTCTTCAATCTCTATATAATCCAAAAGATTAATTTTATTTGATAGCTTAATCATGCTTCTTAGAACGCTCTCTAAAAAACTTTCTTCTTCTCTTTGTGACCATAAAATAGGAATTATATCTTTAAATAGGGATGGCTTTGCGTAAATAATCTCTCCTATCAACTCTGCAGCCCTCCAACCTATTCCTCCTGATTCATCAGTCATTGACCAAAGAAGTTTTCTAATTGTATTTCTCAATGGTTCAATTTCTTCTGCTTCCACATAAGCCTTTGCCACATGTCCCATTGCCATAATTGCTTTCCATGACATGGGATTTTCTTTGTCATAGGAAAGCGAAATTAACCATCCGAAAACATTAAGATTATTTAATGACACCTTTTCAATTTGTTCAAAACTTTCCTCTTCCAATAGGCAGAGAAAATCCTTTTTTGATATCTTTAACTTTTCTTTTATTGCTCTTTTAATTATCTCTGTTACAGGTTTTATAAAAAAGAGCCTTCCGGAGAAAAGCTGATTTTTTAAATAAACATACTGGTGGGTTCTACAGTCATAGGCTTTGTCTCTCAATTCATAATTTACTCCAAGTTCTATATTTTCAATTCCCTCAGGAGATGCAAGCATCATTGCATTCACTAAAGCTTCTCCTTGATTATGTCCTGTAGGTTCACATACATATATGGCTCCACATTGGCATTTTCCATACATTATTTCTCCAAAGTTTGTGTTTGTATCCTCTGGAGGGTCTATGATCCTCCCACAAAAAAGACAAGTTGGTAGTTCTCTTTTAGGCATTCCTTATCTCCTTATAAATTTTTGCTATTTTTAAAATTCCTTTTACCCATTCTTCCGTTCCAAGAGCATGAATATGGATATAGGTTCCAAGGGTATTTTTATAAACAGCACCATCCATATTTTCTACTATTCCCTCACCTCTCACCATCTGAAAACTCATGGTAGGTAAGCTTTCATATTCAATAACCTTTGAATAATGAAACTCGTGTCCCTTTAACTCTACCTCTTTTTCATAAAAAGGATTATTTCCATTTACCTTGGCTATTACATATCCATGGGCTTGAGGTTTTTTGAACATCTTGAGTCTGAAGGGGAAAACTCCCACCATTGGAAATTCACCTTCATTGGTTATCAAGCTTTTACATAGATACATTAATCCACCACATTCTGCATATATTGGCAGACCTTCTTCAGCTTTTTTCTTTATGTCCTTCATTAAATCCATGTTTTTGCTCAAATAACTAACATTTGTCTCTGGAAAACCACCTCCTATATAAAGGGCATCAATCTGAGGAAGCGTTTGGTCTTCAAGGGAGTTTATAAGAACAATCTGAGCACCGCATTTTTTCAACTCTTCAAGGTTTTCTTCATAGTAAAATTGAAATACCCTGTCTCTTATAACACCAATTTTTAAACTTTCTCCCATTAAGTTAAGTTCTTGTTTCTTTTGTATGAATTCTATAGCAGGTGCCTTTTTAGCAATATCTAATATTTTGTCTGTCTCTAAAAATTCTGATACTTTTTGTATAAAATCCAAAGCTTCTTTTTGCATTTCATGTTCCTGATAGGGCAGAAGTCCCATATGTCTTTCTGGCATTTTTAAATTCTTGAATCTCGGAATAGCACCTACCACTTCTACAGAGCAGTATTTTTCTATTGACTCCCTTATTATTTTTTCATGTCTTGGAGTGGCTACTTGATTTAAAACTACTCCTTTTATATCAAGATTTTTATCAAATTGGGTAAATCCGTTAATTAATGCTGCTACAGAGCGAGTCATTTTTGTGCAATCTATGACTAAAATAACAGGACATCTTAACAGTTTTGCAAGTTCTGCAGAACTTACAGAGCCTTCTGCATCAAGTCCATCAAAAAGTCCTCTGTTTCCTTCAATCACTGATGTATATCCCATAGCCCTTTCTATGAAGGATTGAATGACTCTATCTTCAGGTATCATAAATGTGTCAAGGTTATAACAAGGTTTTCCTGAAAAAAGACTAAGCCACCCACTGTCAATGTAATCAGGTCCCTTTTTAAAGGCAAGGACATTCACTCCTCTTTCCCTTAAGTCCCTTATAATTGCCAGAGTTACAGTTGTCTTTCCTGCACCACCTCGAATACCTGCTATAAGCACTCTTGGAAACATTTGACAGAAGCCTCTAAGCTAAAGTATCATGAAAATCTATGTATTTTCAAGAAATAATTTTCACTCTTAATAATTATTGGGCTCAGAAAGGATGTGTAATTCTCCAACCTTACGACCTTGAGGTTGGTGCAGGAACCTTTCATACAGCTACCTTTTTTAGGGTTTTAGGACCTGATGAGTGGAATACAGGCTATGTTCAGCCATGCAGGCGTCCCACTGATGGAAGATACGGAGAAAATCCTAATAGATTGGGACAGTATTATCAATATCAGGTAATATTAAAACCTTCTCCTGAGGCTTCTCAGGAAGTTTATATTGAAAGCTTACAGGCACTCGGAGTTAATCCTTCAAAACATGATATAAGATTTGTTGAGGATGACTGGGAAAGTCCAACACTTGGTGCATGGGGACTTGGCTGGGAAGTATGGCTTGATGGAATGGAGATAACTCAGTTTACCTATTTTCAACAGGTTGGTGGAATTGATTTAAAACCTGTTTCCTTAGAGATTACCTATGGACTTGAAAGAATAGCCATGTATCTACAGGGAGTTGAGAATGTTTTTGATATAAAGTGGAATAAACATATGACATATGGTGAGATTCACAGGCAAAATGAGATTGAATTTTCTTACTTTAATTTTGACCATTCAGACCCCACTCTTATAAGAAAACATTTTGATGAGTATGAAAAAGAGTCTGAGCGTTTAAGAGAGCTGGGATTAGTTTTTCCAGCCTATGAATTTTGCCTTAAATGTTCTCATATGTTTAATCTTTTAGATGCAAGAGGTGTTCTTTCTGTAGCAGAAAGAACAAACTACATAGCTCGAGTAAGAGCTCTTGCAAAGGGTTGTGCAGAGGCTTATTTGAAAAAAAGATATGGAGACAATGAGTGAGTAATTTACTCTTTGAAATTGGTGTTGAAGAGATTCCTGCACGATTTTTACCTCATGGAAAGGTTCAACTTGAAGAAAATTTTAAAAAAATTACATCTGAATATAGAATAAGTTTATTTGCAATCAAAGTTTTTGTAACTCCAAGAAGGCTTACCATTATTGCTGATTTATCGGAGGAACAGGAACCAGAGGAAAAGCTAATTTGGGGACCTCCTGCTCACATTGCTTTTAATGAATCGGGAGAACCTAAGGAACCAGCCTTAGCCTTTGCCAAGGCTCAAGGCATTAATGTTAAAGACTTAAGGATAGAAAAAAAGGGCAAAGGAAATTATGTTTGTGCTTTATTAAAAGAAAAAGGGAAAAAAACAGAGGAGGTGCTCCCTGAAATATTAAAAAGTCTTTTTACCTCTATAACTTTCCCCAAAATGATGCGTTGGGGCAATGGAAGTTTAAAGTTTGTAAGACCTGTGAGGTGGTTCTTAGCCATCTATAAAGACAGAGTTATACCTTTTGAAATAGATGGAATAAAAGCAGGAGAATATACTCAAGGACATAGGTTTCTTTCAAAAAATCCGTTGAAGATAGATAAAATCAGTAACTATGAGAAAATTCTTGAGAGTGCTTTTGTCATAGTAGACCAGAATAAGAGAAAGAGTATAATCATCAGTCAGGCAGATAGCCTTGCCAATAAAGTTAATGGAAAGATTTTCTGGGACGAGGAATTACTTGATGAAGTCACCAATCTCGTAGAATATCCAGAGGCTGTTTTATGCAGCTTCTCAGAGGCCTATTTAACATTACCTAAAGAACTGCTTATTACAGTTATGAAAGATCATCAGAGATATTTTTCTATAACTGATACTGAAGGAAAACTTAAAAATTATTTTGTTGTCATAGGTAATACAAAGTTAGAAAATGAGGAAAATATAAGAAAAGGTGCTGAAAGAGTCATAAAGGCAAGATTTGAGGATGCAAAATTTTACTATGAAGAAGATCTTAAAAAGGGATTTGAACGTCTTCTTGAGGGAACAAAAGGAATAATTTATCATAAAAAACTCGGAAGTTTATACGACAAGGTTCTTAGAATTAACAGAATTGCTATAAAACTTGCGAATACCATCCTGCCAGAAAAAATTGAATTAATAGAGCTTGCATCAAGATATTGTAAAGCAGACATATCAAGTGGTGTAGTAGGCGAATTCCCGGAATTACAGGGAATAATGGGAGGATATTATGCAAAACATGCTGGATTTCCAGAAGAAGTGGCTCAGGCAATAAGAGAGCATTATCTTCCTAAAGGGTTTACTGATGAGATACCTTCTAATGATTTAGGCTGTATAATAAGTATTGCTGACAAACTTGACCATATTTCTTCCTTTTTCTATCTTGGAGAAATTCCCTCTGGAACAGAGGATCCCTTTGGCTTAAGAAGAGCTGCCAATGCAGTTTTAGCTATACTTTTAAAGAGAAAATATCCTCTGAGCATGGGGGATATTCTTTCAGCATTGGTGGATTTCATATCTGAAGAAGTAAAAGAGCAAATTTCAACTTTTATAAGCCAGAGATTTGAAAGTTTCCTTGAAATGTCAGGTTATGATATCAATTTAATTAAAACTATCAGCGAATTGATTTTGACTCGTCCACTCTATGAAATTGAAGAAAGACTGAAAGCAGTAAATGAATTCAAAAATAGTGATAATTTTGAGGGATTTTTCCTTGCTGTAAAAAGAGTTTCAAATATTATAAGAAATTATGAAAAAGTGCCTTTTAATAGAGACCTTTTAGTTGCATCTGAAGAGAAAGAACTTTACATTAGTATGGAAGAAACAAGGAAAGAGTTGACTGAGTATTTAAAAAATGAGAGATTTATCGATGCTTTACACCACTTGGATAGGCTTACACCCATAATAAACAATTTTTTTGACAGGGTTCTTGTAATGGATAAAGACGAATCTATCAAAAGAAATAGGATTGCTCTCTTACAGGAACTTTCAGAAATACTTAAATCTGTAGCAGACATATCAAAACTTTACTAAAGCTTCTGTCAGCAATTTATTTTTTATTTGTTGTATTATATATGTATGAAAACAATCCATAAGCCCGCCATTAAAATATTCTCTGGAGGCATAAAATGAATATTAAATTTGCTTTATTGACAATTTTTTGTTTTTTTCTGCTTTTTTCTTGTGCTGAAAGAAAAGTTTATCTACCCGATGGAAAAGACAAAGGTGAGACTTTAAAGAAAGAAGATAAAATTCAGGATGAACAGACAAAGCCAATTGATAAAGACAGATATGATGAATTTACATCAGCTGAAATAAGAGAGATCATAAGGAAACTTCAGGAAGATATAGGTGATATACATTTTGATTATGATAAATATGATATAAGGCAAAATGATATTCCTACATTAAAAAAAGTTGCCTCTGCATTACAAAAATATCCAAAGCTAAGAGTAATCATTGAAGGACACTGTGATGAAAGAGGAACGAATGAATATAATTTTGCACTGGGGCAGAAAAGAGCTAATTCTGCAAAACAATATCTGATAACTCTTGGAGTTTCTTCATCAAGAATAGATATTATAAGCTATGGCGAGGAAAAGCCTTTGTGTTCAGAGCAAAATGAGACTTGCTGGCAGAAAAATAGAAGAGCACATTTTGTATTTATTGAGGAGGGAAAATGAAAAAGGGCAAGATTAAATTAACATTTATAGGATTGATCTCTTCTTTATTTCTATCAGGATGTGTAACAATGGGTGAATATGAACAGATGAGAGCAGACATTGCAAAACTTTATGTGGAGAACAATCAGTTAAGACAGGAAGTTTCTGAACTAAAGACAAGAGTTGATAAAATGTCTTCAGATTTAAATGCTGCTACAGCGTTAAAGGAAGGACAACTTACTTTAATTTCACAAACACAGGATTATGTCAAGGAATTACAGCTTCTAAAGGGTAGGTTTGAGGAAAACTCATATAACAATGAAAAGAAGTTTAAAGAATTGAATGAAAAGATAGCTGAATTACAGACTAAAATTACACAGCCTTCCCAGCCTGTTACACCAAAAGAAACAGAACAGAAAAAAACTGTCTCTGAGCCATTAAAAAATCCAAAAGAAATCTATGATTCAGCCCATATAGATATAAAAGAGAAAAAATATGCTTCTGCAAGGTCTAAATTTGAAGAGATTATAAAGAGTTATCCTGACTTTGAGCTTCTTCCCAACTCCTATTTCTGGGTTGCAGAGACCTATTACAATGAAAAGAAATATGAAGAAGCAATACTGTCTTATGAGGAATTTCTTAAAAAATATCCAAAACATGAGAAAGCACCAGGAGCGCTTCTTAAAGAGGGTATGGCATTTTTAGAGCTAAAAGACAGAAAAACAGCAAAGGTAGTCTTTGAGAGAGTTATTGAGAGATATCCTAAATCAAAGGAAGCAGAGATCGCCCAGCAAAAGATAGGTGAAATACTTAAGAGTCAAAATGCTGGGACAAAGTCAAAATCTAAAACAAAAACA